>NZ_JQAJ01000003.1:116196-151223 GCF_000742475.1 Candidatus Hepatobacter penaei
GAAGACTGGTCTGCTTGTTGGTGGACAAGACCCCACAAACGGAGGCTCCTCCATCTATGAACAGGTAGAGGAGGTGAACGACGCGCTTGGCGGTGTAGGTGCTAAAACATTGGCCCGCGTAGGTGAAGTGAACACAGCGCTTGGCGGCGCCGGTACCACCCTGGAACGCGTAGGTGAGGTGTTAGGACTGGTTGATGAAGGGCTTCTTGTGGATACTCCTGATCTGAAAACGCAGCTTGGTGATATGATCACCACTCTTGATGGTGCACTTGATGCCAAGATTGCGGACTATGTTCCGGTCGGAGCAGGGGCTACGCTTAAGCAGATTTTGACTGCTGTCGAAGCACTCACTGATCATGCCTAGTAAATACGCTGGGGGCGCGGCGGACCCCGTTTTAATTTTGGTTTTTTTTGGTAAGAAAGGATAATATATCATGAAAAAAGTATCTCTTTTGGCTTTGTCGTCGGCGCTGGTGGGCGCGGCCTTTGTGGGGCATGCCGATGATCACGGCTTTAAGGCCTTTCTAGGGGTGGATGGCGGCTTTGTGAACACCCGCTCGGTGGTGGAAAAAACGGGGAGCGGCATGAGCTCTACGTCTGACATGGCGGTGATCGGCGGCGATGTGGGCCTCTTTGTGGGGGTGATGCATGTCTTTGATAACAGCATCTCGCTGGGCCTTGAGGGCACGGCGGCCTGGATTGGCTCGACAGGGCGCATTCAAGATCTGGACCAGCCTCGGGCCATGAACGTGTTGCAGCAAAAAAATGCCTATGGCATCAATGCGTTGGTGGGCTTTGCTTGCCCGGCTATGCACCCCTTCATTCGCATGGGGTGGTCGAACTCGAAGTTTGATGCCAGCTATTCTGCTGAGAATTTAGAAGGGTGGGGGGCACGACAGGTGTCTAAATCCGGCTTCTTGCTGGGCATTGGGGCCGACTTCTGTGTCTATGAAGGTATTTATGTGGGCGGCTCGCTCGATCACACCTGGTATGGCAACTTCTCTTATGAGACCGATGGCTCCGCTCCGGCGAACGTGAAAATGTCACCTGAAACAGACAAGCTGACCGTGCGGTTGAAGTTTGTGTTCTAAGGTGCTGTGGGGGAACCCCCTGTGCAAGAAGGGCCGTGGTTACCCAACCGTTGTGGCGCGGCCCTGAAGAAAGAGGCGCCTTCGGGCGCCTTTTTGATGTGAGACATGTCTGTGTGTGTGGCCTTGTCCTTCCGTTTTTGGGGCGAGCTGCCCATGGGGGCTGAACGGTTCCACATAAAAGTTTAAGAATTATGAGGGTGTGATGATGCGAATCGTATTGATGGGGGTGATGTCGGCGTTGTTTCTGGGGGCTTCGTTGAATCTGGGGGCGGTGAATGATCTCAAGCTTGGTCCTGGTCCTTGGGGACGCTTGGAGAGTGTGTTGAGATATCCCAACGATGGGCCCGTGAGGTACGCCACCGTGCTTTATAACAACGTGGGGTCTTTATACGGAAAAAATCCGGAAGACATTAAAGAGGCAGTGGCAAGCTCTCAAGCGCAAAAGAAGTGGGTTGCTGCTGATACAGATGCGGGCATCGTTCCTGCGGACACCATGACCCAGCGCATCCAGAAGACCGGCAAGCTCATCAAAAAAGATCCCACCGTGGCGGGCGCGCCTTCTCTCTATGCCCAGGTGGCGGGGGTGAACACAGCGCTTGGCGGCACGGGGAGCACCTGGAATCGCGTAGATAAGGTGGGCGCTTTGATTCAGAAGGATACGGCAGATACATCCCCCCATGACGGCGTGGCCCCGACTACATCGCTGGCAGCCCGCGCGCGGACTGTGCGCAGTTGGGTGCAAACAGATGGCGAGTCAGATGCTTTTGTTGTGGATCCTGATAGTGACCCTGTCGAGACAGGTACTCTCAATGACAGCACATACACCCGCATGGAAAGGGTGATTTCCGCGATTCAAAAAGATGCAGACGATGAGCCTGATGAAGGCGCTGATCCAGGAGATTCGCTGTGGAAACGCACAGGTGCCGTGGCCCAGTTGATTTATCACGATCTTAATGAGGGCGAAGATAACAACGGTATTGACCCGGCTGCATCACTTTATGCCCGCACAGGTGCCGTGGCCGAGATCATTCATCATGACACTGTTAGCAACGGAGATAATGGTGTTAGTGAGAGTGTATCGCTGGCAGCCCGTGCGCGGACTGTGCGCAGTTGGGTGCAAACGAATGGCGAGTCAGCAGCCTTTGTTGTGGATCCTGATAGTGCCCCTGTCAAGACGGGCACTGTCGATGACAGCACATACACCCGCGTAATCAGAGTGAACACAGCCCTTGGCGGCAGTGGGAGCACCTGGGCCCGCGTAGATCGTGTCGCTGTAAAGGTTTTGGAAGAGCCATCAGGTAAATTAGACGAGGACATTGGTAGCATTTTGAACAAATTACGCCTCCTTTTTCAAGCTAATCTAGGCAAGACTCTGACAAGTTGGGTGGATGCTAGGACTATTGAGGGGCTTATTAATCAGGCATCTTTTACTTAACCTTAACAGGGTAGTGCGAGGCTGTTGTGTTTGGTTTTTTGTCGCTTGACACTCAACGCCCTCAAAAAGCAGGTGTTCCTTGGGGGGTGGCACGTTGTGTCTTATTTTTGCCTAAAAAGAATATTTTTTTAATCTTTTGCCTGCAAAATCAACACTATAGGCACAAAAAAGGGTACCGTTTTATGAAAAAAGTGTTGATTCCGATGGTGTTGATTGGCAGCGTGTTGGCCATGGGCGCCGGCATTGGGTATAGCGCCCGTCATATGGGGCCGGTGAAGATTGATCTCAGGCATTTGAATGATTTTTATCAGGATTTGCAAGATCTGGATGACGGCAAGCGTACCGATGGCGCACAGCTGTTGGCGGATTATGAGAATTTGCCGAAGAATACGTATCTCTATCGCGGCAGTCCGGCCAAGATTATTGAGACGCTGGAGAAGATTAATATCATGGTGTCTGGGTTTAAGACCAAGGGCAGCAGCTGTGAAGAGCGGTATGGGCCGTTTAAGGATACAGAGTCGCTGGATGTGCGCAAGTTTACCTATGAAGGGCAGCGTATGCCGAAAAAGCGTAAACACGCGTCGTCTGGTGGCTCAGGCTCACATAAAAAGGCGAAGCACAGTCATAAATAAGGCCCGCCTGACCTTCTGTGCCGCTCTTCATGGGGGGGCATGGAGGGCCGGATCTGTTTCGGGATGGCCCCCTTCTCAAGGATGGGTTTGAGGGGGGCGGCCTTGAGTGTTTGACGGCTGGTGGATACGTAAAGGGCAGGCAAAAAACGTGTGAGGGATCAACGATGCGGCGGTTTGTGTGTTTATTAGCATGGCTGGTGGTGCTGGTAGCGGGGCATATGGCGGTTAAGGCCAGTAAGGGAACATGGTGGACTGTGCCCGGGCTTCATCCTAAAACGCCTCAAAGCCGTGCCTGGTTTCGCGCGCAAAAAAACAAGGTGGCCCCGGACAGCCATAAGGCTGAGCCTAACGAAACCTCACAAGATAAGGCAAACGGGAAACCAATAAGGCCTGGCGCGCCCCATGAGCGCGCGCAAGGGGGCAAGGACGGGGACCAACAAGCCCTTACGGGGCAGAATCCTTCTTGTCAGCCCCTGTGGAACCGCATCACAAAAAACAGGTGCACCACCTGACCTACAGAGGCTGACCTACAGACGTTAACCTATAGGCGCTCAGCCATAAGCTATTAAGGGGGGCTAGAGAAAATAGCGCGCGGCGGCGTGGGTAATCATGGTGCGCAAAAAGCGAATCAACAACAGCAAGATAAGCGGCGAGAGATCCACCGTGCCAATCATGGGCACAAGGCGGCGGATGCGCTCATAAAGCGGCTCGGTCAGGGCATAGGTCAGGTGGCTGAGATAGGACACCCATGGGCTATAGGCATTGAGAATCTGCAGAGCCGTCAGCCAGTTGAGGGCAACGCCGATGATGATGACCCACGTCATCAACGTGAGACAGATATTGACGATTTCAAGAAAAGGCAGCAGAAAAATATCCATGAACAATCTCGATAACGCGCGTGGGGATACCACGATAATATTGAGGGTAGGCTAGCATGCCTGAGGGTCATTTGCAAAGATCGCCTCCACCCCTTGGCCTTTTGAAGCACGCCCCGGCTTTTCAAGGGGGAGAGCGGCCGGAAAAGGGGGTTGAGGGGCCGTCGGCCTCGGCCCTGATCCTGCTAAAAAAGATTGATTTTGGCACGAAAATACGATAGGATGACCTTGTGTCTTGGCGGTGCCTTTTGGGCTGCACAGGGCGCAGCAGGGTCTTGCCTGAGGGAAGGACGTTTTTTAACCATTGCTCAAAGGAGGATGTGTATGGCAACACTTGATTTAACACCTTTATTTCGCTCGGTCGTGGGTTTTGATCGCATGGCGCCCTGGTTGGATTCAGCCATGAACCCGGATGAGAGCGGCGGCTATCCCCCCTACAATATTGAAAAACACTCTGAAGAGCGCTATCGCATTGCCATGGCGTTGGCGGGATTTCGACAAGAAGATATTAACATTGTGACCCATGAAGGCATTTTGACGGTGCAGGGCGGCGCACAGCCCTCGGAAAAGAAAGAAGTGACTTTTTTGCACCGCGGCATTGCACGGCGTGCCTTTAAACGCCGGTTTCAGCTGGCTGATTCCATCAAGGTTATCGGCGCGCATTTGGAAGATGGCATTTTGATGATTGAGCTTGAGCGGCAGATCCCTGAATCTTTGAAACCGCGTGAGATTCCCATTGAAAAAACCCCGCCCTCAAGCCGGCGGGACGTGAAGGAGCCAACAGCCAAGCGTGAGACCATCATTGATGCCGAAAGCGCCTAAGGCCAAAGGGCAGAAGGGGCGTTCGTGCGCCCTTTTTGCCGCAGAATTTTGGTTTTTATGTATGCTGTCGGTGGCAAGCTTGGGCTGCGTTCTTATCTGGCAAATTTGAGCAAATCTTTGACGTGTAGATCTTTTTCTTTACTGCCGCGGCTGGATCCGAACTCAAACGCATAGGCGTCTTTAAGGCATGCGCCAAAAATCCCGGCAATGGTGGAAATAATGCCCACGGCCTCCCCAGGAAGCGTGCTTTTATAGAGCCCCAGGCTAATCAGGCACAAAATCAAGCCAAAAGCGGCTGAAAGCACCATGATATCGGCACGCAGATTTTGACGTCCGGCATGGATATAGGCAATGTCGCGCGCGCGGGCTGTGGCCCTGTCGGCGACTTCTTCCAGTCGATAGACCTGAGCAATTTTGAGTAGGGTTTTTTGAAAGTCAATAAGGGCTTTGGGGTCTTCAGATAGTCGCTTAAAAATGGACGGTTTATCTTCAGCGCCTGTGATGCTGCGCGCGGCTTCAACAATATTTTCCGCTATTTTCGATCCTGATTCTCCTTTCAGCCAATTCACAATGGCGGGAAAAAAGGGGGCTAAAGAGGCCGCAAAGGCAAGCACAGATGTTGGAGCCACGGTTTTGTCCTTTCTAAGCGCAAAGGGTGGGTGAAGAAGGCGTTCATGAAAAGAGAGCTCATGAAAAACAGATCAATGAAACGGAGGTTAAGTTAAGAAAAGTTAATGAAACGGGCGCCAGGTTTGACCATCAAAAAAAAGGGGCGTCAGCTGGCCCTTGGCATCCACTTGGCAGGCCATTTCCCCCACGTGGCCCTGCGCAGGCATGTCGGTGTGTGCATAGGTGGCCAAGACAGCTGTTTTTTTTGGAGCCGCGTTCTGTGGGGCCGAAAACACACAGGCCCACTTTTTTTCATCAAAGATCTCTCTCCCCGCGTGCGCTTGGCGCGCTCTGTATAACGATGCACCATGCTGTACAAGGTCATGCTCTTCATAGGCGGTGTGGGCCTGCCACACGCCCTTGGTGACAAAAGGCCGCGCGGGCATCGACAGGGTGAAGGTAGATCCGTGTGAGCCTTGGATGATGAGCTGCTCGCCTTCGGTCGTTACAGAGGTGAGGGTTTCAGCATGAAAATCATCTTGTTCAAGGGCTGTGATGCGTGTATCAAGCTCACGAAAATTGTTGTCAACTTCTTGAGATGTGAGGGGAGCACCTTTGGTGTCGCGAAAAATCAGGGGCATTATTCATCCTCCATGGCGTGGGTCAATGTGACGGTGAGACGGTTTTTATGTTCTTGGGTATAATGGGTACTATGATAAACCACCGGGTAACCATGCTCGATATGTTGAAGGGTGAGGGTGATGTTGCCTGACACAATATCCTCATGCAGTGTGGAGATATGCCGTAACGTTGGGTGAGAAAACACGGTTTTCTCTTTTGTGTGTGCTAATGTGTCATGCTGGGAGATAAGGGAGGCGATGGTTTTGCCGGGGAATTGCTCAAGAATCTCATAATAAATCTGTGTGCATGTGGCGGCGGTGTCTCCCCAAAAGCCTCCATAGGGGCGCAAGATATGGCCTGTGGTGGCTGGTGCTAAACGCAAATCTGTGCTGCTAAACATGGTTTCGGTGACAGGTTGTGTTTCATATAAAAAGGATTTGGTGAATAAAAGCGGAGGCATAGCAAGGTGCCACCCTTTATGGGGAAGCATAGAAAGGTCCCACCCTTTATGGGGAAGCATAGAAAGGTCCAATGTGTCTGCCCCCCAGGTGAAGGTGCCCCCCCCTTCAGGGGTGAGGCTGAGCGATGCATAGCGACCGTGCTCAAAAAACGTGTCATCCCCTTCAATGCTGGTTTTTCGATAAAGAGGCGTCGGGTTGAGGCGTTCTTGATCCACAATCAGCGTGATGGTGGGGTCGGCTTTGACAGCCTCGCCATGCAAAGTGACGGGTAGCACGATTGAAGAAGGCATGGTTTCTGCTTTATGAAACACCGTTTCTTGTTCATCCCCCAAGGTGAGTTGAGGGTTTTCGCTGTTGATAGCCAGTGTGCTGGGGGCGTCATAGCCCCCTTCATGCCAAGGCGCTGTGTATTTATACATGGGGAGACCTCAAGGTGACTTGCTGGGGAGAAGACCACACAATAGGTTGGCTGAGGGCGACGGTGTGGAGAACGCTGTCTTGGGTTGTTAGGTTCTTAAGGCGCACGTTCATTTCTGTGCCCAGATTATGCGTGAGCAAAGGTCGCTTTTGTGTGGCATGTGCTTGCGCTTTTTGGATTTGGGCGCGTGGCGCATTTTTGATATGAATCGATTGCACAATGTGGGTGGTTTGGTCAGACCATAGCTTCGCATAGTCGTCTTGCGGATATTGATCATCAAAAGAAGGGTAGATAAGCTGGCTG
This sequence comes from Candidatus Hepatobacter penaei, assembly GCF_000742475.1. NCBI lineage: Bacteria > Pseudomonadati > Pseudomonadota > Alphaproteobacteria > Holosporales > Holosporaceae > Hepatobacter (SeqCode) > Hepatobacter penaei (SeqCode). The sequence continues at coordinate 123,464 of NZ_JQAJ01000003.1, forward strand.
GGTGTTGTGCCAAGGGCACCCTCACGCAGGGTGTATTCTTGGGCATAATCTTCGCTATAAGAGTCGTGCACCAGGGCTGTGGCAGGGGCATCGACGGGGTTGCCCACACTGACGGCACACGTTACGTGCACGACATCTTCCCCTGTTGAAGCGCAAACCTTGCGCGTCAGGGCAATGATTTTGCCTGTGGCATAGCCACCAGGCACGCAGCTGTGGGTGAGAGAGATGGCATCATGTAAAGAAAGCATCGGCGTGGTGGGCAAAAGGGTCAGGCTTATTTCCATGGCCCGGGCTTTTCTCGCCACAAGGGTTTTTGCCATCTCCACCGCGGCATGAAAAGCTTTTTTTCCACGGGGGGTCAAAAAAAATGTGTGTGCGTCTTGGGACAAAGGTGAATCATCCTGGGGGAGAGGTGTCCATCTGTGTGCGTCGTGGTCAAAGGTGTGCCCGCTTGTGTGTGCAGCGGTTGATCGATAGTCCTGTTGTTTGTGGGTGACGATGTCATCTTGCGCATAGTCGGTGTGGGGTGTCCACATATCATGGGTGTTGGATGACACCAGGGGGCGTTTGATGGGTAAGGTGATGGCAAGACTCTTTTCTTCCTAGGGGCACATTTGGTGACTGTGGGTCAGGGTGAATGTCAGGCGTTCTCGACGTTTTTGTTTAAGGTGCCACCCTACAATCATTTTTCCATGAAACCACAGACGTCTCAGGGCACACTTTTTGGCGCGCCCTCCTGATGCGCGCCACAGCTGAAGGGAGGAAGGCAGCGCATCGTCAAAGGCAGGGGTGATGTCTTCAAGCTTGGAAAAAGCCACCCAATAGCCTGAGCGGCCCAGGGTTTGTCCTGTTTTTTGCCATGTCTTTTTAAGTGAGCTGGGTGTAAAGGTGCTGATCTGATGGCTAGGAAACAGGGCGCGAATAGGTCTGGATAGGTTGGTAAGCCCGCGAGTGAGCTGGATCCACTGGGCTTCTAGGGTGACGTGGACGTGTGACAAAAGGCTGGTATTTTTTTTGATGTTCACAGATCCAGCCACACCAAAGGGGGTGACATCGTGCGTTTTGTCGCCGTCAAACAGAGAAGAAAGCGAGATGGTGTGGGAGACAGGGTCGCAATAAAGGCACACAGGCTGGGAAAGGGTGGCCAGATCTTCCCTATCTTGATCGGCCTCTTTAAAAAAAAGAGGCTCATAAAACACTGTGTCTTGATGAGCCTTGTTTATGGCTTTTATTTGTGTGTCGGCATTGTGGGGTTTGGCGCAGAGGACAAGGGTTTTTTGCACAGGGGACACACCGTGCACAGGCGTTTCCACATAACCGCGAAAGAGGCACACAATACGACCATCATCCATTTTTTGAGATATCGTACCCCAGCCATGATGATCGAAAGAATCTTGAGACAATAGGTGAATATGTGCTTTGGCATAGCTGCCCTCCGTGTGTTCAATGGTGAATGATGTGACAGGTACACCCAGGCGCCCATGGCGTGAGGCGTCAAAGTCTGTGCTTTCTTTTTCAAGAACGATAAAAAAGGACATAAGCGCCTTCCTTGGTTGTGCGTTGACCTGTGTGCGTAAATGCGGAACAATAAAAAAATCGGTGATAACGAGAAGGTTGGGAAACAAACCCTTATGAAATCAAATTACGTACGTGGCGTGTCATGGTTTATCCTTGTGTCTGTGGTCAGCGCCCTCAATGATGCGCTCGTCAAAATGACCGGGCTGAGGCTGGGCGGCATGCAGGTTGCTTTTTTCAGATTTTTCTTCAGCTGTCTCACGTTGCTTCCTTTTATGGTAGTGGGCGGATGGGCTTGTTTCAAAACGCCACACTGGCGGGTTCATGGGGTGCGGTCTCTTTTTCTGTTTTTGGCGATGGCGCCGTGGTGTTATGGGGTGATTGCGCTGCCTTTATCTTTGGTCACAACCTTAAGCTTTACCACGCCTTTGTTTGTGCTGGTGTTGTCGGCTCTTTTTCTGAAAGATGCGCCAGGATGGCATCGCATTGTGGCCACATGCGTGGGGTTTGCCGGCATTTTGGTGAGCGCACAGCCCACGCTGGCCTTTAATAATTCTGTGTTCTTTCTCATTGGCTCTACGGTGTTGTTTGCCTCGCTAGATGTGTTGAATAAAAAGCTCTTGGTGCAGGATGAAACCCTTTTGTCGATGCTGTTTTTCTCGGCCCTTGGCACAACGTGTTTAAGCTTTCCGTTTGCGCTGTGGGGGTGGGTCACGCCGTCTTTGTTTGAGCTGATGACACTGTTTATCTTGGGCATTGGGGCGAACCTTATTCTTTATTGTTTGTTAAAAGCCTTTGCGTGCTGCCAACTTTCTGCTTTGCAGCCGTTTCGTTATGTCGAACTCCTGTTCTCAAGCGCCATCGGGTTTCTTGTGTTTTCAGAATTACCCTCATGGGCAACGTTGTGGGGGGCGTGTTTGATCATTCCTGCTACCTTTTATGTGGCCATTTATGAGGTGCGTCGTCCGCGTGAGAATGCTGTTTAAATTTCTTCAAGGTCAAGCTGCCACTCTTCTGTGTGTTGCCATTCATTTGCCGTGATGGTGATGTTTGTGACCGCCATCAAAAGACGCGGACGATAGGATAAAAAGCTGTCTTCAGGAACGTCGTGTTCGCTGAAAGAAACATCTGCGCCGCGCTCATGAAGGGTTACCGTCTCTTCAGGTGTGTGAAGACACACAGAGCCGGGCACAGGGGTGCGCGAGAGGTGTTGTGTTTCTTGCTGGGGGGTGAGCGGGCATGTGAAGTGCACCAAACTGTCAATCCACAAGCTTTTGCCACGGGTTAAGCCCTCAAGCGCCATAGGCATACGGTCTTGGCCTGTGATGGCAGATCTGTATTTATGGCCATAAAGGGTTGTGCAGGTGAGGGTGCCATCCAGTGTGCGCATCAAGGTGTTTGTGTCCATAAGGCGAACCACTTGCTTACACGCGCGGGAAGAAAAAAAGGGCAAATAAGATGGATCACGTTCCTGGCCCTGGGTCCAGATGTTCAAGCTTGTTTCATGTGTGTTCATGGCAGATCTCACATAGTTGATGCGTTCATAAGGGGCGTGATGCGTCCCTGATAATGATAGGCGATGGCATGAATTCCGGTGGGCATGGGGGGCTGTTCTGTGTGGGCCGCTTTCAGGCAAAAGGTTTGATGATCGTGCACAAAACCCCTGGGGGGTTCAAGGCTATCTGTCATGGTGGCGGCCAGATCGAGGCGTTGTGGCTCTTGCCCCTTCAAGGTGAAAAGGGTGAAGGTGGCTGAAAACTGTGTGTGACCCTCATAGCGTTGAAAGGCAGGTACATTGATCAGCAAATAGGGGTAGTCAGTCTCTTCAGGGGGGGTAATAAAAACCGGGATATTTACCTTTTCTGACAAACGATGATAAAGCCCTTGCAATAAGGTGTGCCCGTTCATGCGCTGTGCTCCTGTTTTCTCCAAAGCGCGGCTTGGATGCATGTGTAGCCTATGCGGTCGCCCACAAACTGGGGTTCAGAGAGGGGGATGAGGCAGTGGTCATGCCATATAATTTTTTGCAGACTGTCCTCAAAACGCTCTGCGCGGATGATGATATCAAAGCATTCTCGGGCTTTTTGGGCTTCGGGGGCAGCGGCGGCCTTTCCTTGGGGGGGCTTCGTTGACGTTCCTGCTGGTTTCACGCACCCCCAGATCATGCGTTGACCGGCATCTTCCTTGACCAAAAGTCCGTTTTGCATGGTGCGCTTTCCAAAGAAAAAAATCAGAGGTGCGTTGAGCGGTTGTTTCATCGGGTCACACCATTTGATAGCTGCGATGGTATTCAATCCATGGTTGGCCATAGCGCTGTGCTTTTTTGGGCGCAGAGAGATCATAGCGATCTTCATAAATATAAAGCACCGTCGACATCACGGCCTGCCGAAAGGTATCGGGCAGCTCTTCAGGTTGCGTGCCAAAGCCTGCTTTATAGGTGACCGATGTTTTCCGACGGTTTTTTTCGGCACTGAGCACGGTAATTTTTTTTGTGTTTTGTAAATCTTCAACCTCATAGGCGCTGTCAAGAAGAACGCGGTTGCCTGATTTTACCTCCAAAATGTCTGTGATGGGTCCGTGGGGCAAGGTGAGCACGGGGTTGGTGTGCGTATAGCGCCATGTTTTTTCCAAAAGCGTTTTGCCCGTGGCTTCTTCCACCCATGCTGTGGCCGTTCGGATCAGGCCTTCGAGCAGATGGTTATCGTGATCGTGGGTAATGTGGGCATAATCTTTCATATCAACAAGAGAAACGGCGAGGGTGGACGAGGCGGCAATCAGTTTGCTGGTCATGGCTACATTCCTTTGAAAAGGGGGAGGGAGGTCCCTCCCCAGGCCTGGTTAATTATCAAAGTTTAAAACAGAAATCGCTTCTGGGTTGATGACATCCCCGCCGACGCGTTTGGTGACATAAAACTCCACAAAGGGTTTGTGGCTGTAGGGGTCACGCAAGACATACATATCCTGGCGATCTACGATGTGATAGGCCTCCTTAAAGTTGCCAAACGCCACCGAGAGGCTGGCTTTATCGCTGGCCAGATCAGGCATATGGTCGGTGATATACACGGGATAGCCCAAAAGAGAGGATTGCCCCCCCTCCTTCATGGCAGGTTGCCAGAGGTGCTGCATGTTTTGTGGGTCTTTCATTTTGCGCACGGCGGCCTCAGCAGCGCGGGACATGATCCACACCGCCTCTGAAAGATAGGCAGACTTTAAGGAGCTTTTCATATCAAATAGGGTGTGCACGGCGTTTGCGTCGGCAAAGCCGCCTTTCTTCCCTGTTTTGATCACCTGCACGCCATCAGCACCACCGGCGTCTGTTAAAAACCCCTTAGGTTTGCCGAGGCCGTCACCATGGATAAAGGCCTTGGTTTCTTGTTGGGCAATGTGCTGGCTTACTTGTTGGGTGATCCAGGATTCAATATCAATCGAAGCATCATCAATTAACCGCTGGGTGGCATGGATGCGGGCATAGAGCTCATGGGCGGGAATATGGATTTTCTTAAATGTGGGCGTTGTGGTGGCTTCACGATTGTCCGTTTCTTTCGCCCACCCCACATCAAGATCATCATGCGCCACAAGGGTGTCAAGGGCTTCAGACGATATTTTAGTCACTTTAGCGATTTTGCGAAAAAACGACGTTTCGGACAGTTTGGAAAAAACATGCGCTGATACCTCTTGAGGCACAAGCACACCGCCATTTTCGGGTGAAGAGGCATGCATGTTCTTTGTGATCCATTTTTCATCCCCGTGGCGCATATAGCTGCGAAATCCTTTGTGCTCTCCCCATGAGGGCGTGCACGTGTCGGTGGTGGGGCGCTGATGATCCAGGCGATAGGCGTCCATTTTTTTCTCCATGGTTGTGATCTTATGCGCCAATTCCTCTGTCAGCGTGCTCTTTTCGCTGAGGGAATCGATACATGCCTTCTGCTGATCAAGTTGTTGGCCAAGGGCGTCAAGATGTTCGTCCATGTGTTGTGTCATATAGGCTCCTTTGAGAAGAGGGGGGGAAGAAGAGACAAAGACAAAAAAATCTATGAGGGAGATAAACTTTTGATGTGATGGATGCCTGCCTTGGGGTTGGCGGGGAGGGTGACAATAGAAATTTCCATCAAATCCACCTGAAAAATCTTTCTCAGCTGTTGGGCGGCATCATAGCGGCTAACAAGGGACCGAAAACCAATGGATAAGCCACAAAAAGCCCCTTTTTTGAGAAACGCATAGATTTCTCGGGCTTTGGGCGCATCAAGTAGGAGTTGCCCCACCACAAAAAGTCCGCGATGATCTTCTTTCATATGACGCCACAGGCCAAGGGGGACATGGGCATCATGTTGCCACAAGAGAGGTGGACATTTTTTGTCTTGGCGCCATGCGTTGAGGCTGCCCCGGAAAGCGCCTGGCACCATCACATCTTTGTGTCGGTCCGGTGTATAGGTGCTGGCGTATCCAGAAAAATGACCATCATCTTCCATTGACTTTATCTCAACAGGGGATGCCCATCGTTTTTCCATGGGGATGGGGGGCGTGAAGATCATGGCTGTGTGTCTCCGTTTACTTGTTCATTGTTTGCCAAAGGGGGATAGCCCATGGCTTCTCGCTTTTCGTTGGTTGTTAAAAAAGAGCATTGGTTCATCCGCTCCCACGTGGCTTCTCGTTTAGCGGCCAGGGAAGGGATAGCGTCTGGGTCATAGGCCAAGCGCAGTCCTTCACCAAACTGTGGGGTCAGCCATGTGTTGAACTGGTTAATCACACGTTCTAAAAGTGGAAGCACGGTATCTTCCCATAAATGGAGACGGGCTTCGCGATAGTTAGAAAACGTGGCATCCCCAGGGATACCCACAAGCATGGGGGGCACACCAAAAATCTGGGAAATTTCGCGCGCAGATATGTTGCGTCCTTCGCCAAAATCCATGTCTTTGGGGGACAGACCCATTTCTTGCCATTTGCAATCGCCGCCCTCAAGAATCATGATCTGGCCGGCATTTTTGGTGCCTTGGTGGATGTCACGTAGACTCTCACGCAGCTCTTCCTTTTGCTCCTGTGTCAGGTGAGCGCCATTTTGGGTGTTGATGAGTAAAGCGCCTGAGGGTCTGCCGCCGTTTTCCAGCAATGATAAATTGTGGCGCGCCACCGTGTTGTGACAATTAATAGATTGCATGGCTGCTTCGATGGGGCTTAACCCATACCAATCATCGCGGGGGTGAAAAAACTTGAGGTGTAAAAGGGGATGGGGCCCATCGGCAGGGAGAGGAATGGTTTTTTTGTGGTTTTGAACCTGATATTCATAGCCGGCAGGAAGACCATGGCTTCCTGGCAAAATGCGCATGCGGTCTGGGCGCAGCGTGTAAAGCTCGTAAGGTGGGTGACTATCTAAAGAAACGGCCTCCACATAGGCGTTGCCTGAAAGCAGCAAATAAGACATCAACGACTCAACAAAAATGTTATGACCTTGCAGCGGATTGGGTTTATCAAGCAAGCTTTGTAGGGGGTGAGAGGTCAAAGGCTGATCGTGGTGAAAAAGACGCCATGGCACACTGGCGACGCTGCGTGCAATTAAATTGACGGCGCGGTGCACAATCACATTTTTTTCATAACTCATCTTCACCAAATACTGATAGTCAGAGGCATGCCAATGGGTGTGGTGTGTATGGGTGAGTGCGGTTAAAGACGCAAAGTGGCTTTCTTTTTTTTCAGGTGCCGCCGTCTCAAACAAGCGGCGTAAGGAAGTGTGCATAGCGATAGCCTTGTGTTAAGGATGTATAGAACACACAAAACGCATTGATAAAAAACCAAAAATGGATAATCTTAGGAAGGGGTGGTGCCAACCCTGGCGCACGTCCATCCCGTCAGATGTTTAAATAAGTATCAGAAATATAGCAAAAAATCAAATTTTTTACCAAATTTTAACAAAAATTACTTGAGGATTAGTTCTTACGCCCTTGAAAAAGTATCCACGCCGTTTCTTATTGCCATGTTGAGTCGCCTTCACTACATCTTTTTTCTTCTTGCTTTTGTGTGCGTGAGCCTGCCGGTTTTTGCCGAAGACCCTTTTGACGTTATTGGGGGAGAAGATCACACAGCTGAGCTTCATGATCCGTTTGAGCCTATCAACCGTGCGACGTTTAAGTTTAATGAGGGGTTTGACAAATTTGTTTTCAATCCTCTTGTGGTGACCCTGACCTTTTTTATGCCCCCTGTTGTGCGCGAGGGGGTCAGAAATTTTTTTTGTAACCTCAATGAAGTTGCCTCTGTGGTCAACCATACGCTGCAAGGCAAACGCAAAGGGGCGGGTCGTTCGTTGTTGCGCTTTGCAGTGAATTCCACACTCGGGTTGGCAGGCCTTTTGGATGTGGCTTCATGGATGGGATTTGAGGAAATACCCAATAGCTTTAACCTGACACTACGTCATTGGGGTGTCTCACCAGGGGCCTATTTTGTCTGGCCTGTGTTAGGACCTTCGTCTATGCGTGATGGTGTGGGTGTGATGGTTGATTTTTTCTTTGATCCGTTAAACATCTTTTTGATGACACAAGGCAAGAAGAGACTGTTGGACACCAAGGTTATTATCGCCATGATTCAAGAGAAAGAAAAGTACTGGGAAGAGCTGTGGAATTTGAAAAAAGAAGCGGTTGACCCCTACGTCTTAGAAAGAAGTATCTATTATCAAAAACGACATTTGTTATATTCTCTTGATGAAGGACCGCAACCTGTGGAGTGATGGTTATGTATGTAAGAACAATTTTGTGCTGTCTTTGTTTGATGGTGGGGCTGCAAACACAGGGTTCACCAGCTTTGGCTCAACCCGCAGGGTCGCCAGAGAAAAATGAAGTCGTTCTCTTTATGGAGAGTTTTATCAAAGAAGCTGTGATGACCTTGAAGGAAAAAAATAAGCAAAAACGCTTTGATGCCTTTCAATCCATTGCACGTCGGTATCTTGATATGCCATCTATCAGTCTCTATCTCTTGGGGCGCGGGGATTTTTCGGCAGCTGACAAAGAAAAAGTCAGACGTCTTTTTGAGGCCTATATTGTGACGCTTTATCTCAGCAAATTTGATTCTTATGGTGCCTCTTTGCAGGAAAGTGATTTTGTCAATCAGCGCACATTTCTTTTATATCCTCACAGAAAAAAGAGCCCATGGAATGTCAAGATGATGTTGCATGTGCGTGCACCGGGAAAGCCCACACAAAAGATCGAACTTGATTGGCGTATTTTTCCGTCAAAAGAGGGGTTCAAGATTCTGGATGTCTATATAGAAGGCATTTCGTTGAGCCAAACTAAAAAGGAAGAGTTTGCGTCGGTGTTAAAACGCCAAGGGATTACGGGGCTCATCAGCACACTAAAATCCCTTTTGGCCGCGCCTGCAGCTTAGGTTCTTGCATTTAGGCATGGCCCCCGTTTATGATGGGTTCATCGCACTTCCTGGGGGTTGTTTCATATGTCCTTACTTACCGTCATTTTTGTACTGTCCATTTTTTTGGGATTTTCCATTGTAACGCGTGTAACGCCTGCGCTACATTCGCCTCTTATGTCGCTCACCAATGCCGTTTCCAGTGTCATTATTTTAGGTGCTTTTTTTGCCCTCAGTCTGTCTTATGAAAGCCTTGGGTGGGTGTATTACCTGATCCTTGGGGCTCTTTTTCTGTGCGCTGTCAATATTATGGGCGGGTTTTGGATGACATATCGTATGCTGGGTATGTTTTCTCGTTCTGGTAAGAAAGGGGCTTAAGCGATGTTTTCTCCTGATGGTGTCTATCTTCTTTCCTCCATTGGTTTTCTGTTGGCGTTGCAGGGGTTTTCCTCTTTGAAATATGCCTTTCGCAGTAACATCCTTGGCATCATGGCAATGGGGGCGGCTCTTATCATGGCGAGTTGGGCGTTGTCGCCTCAGTCATACGGCTCTGTGTTGTTTACGGTGCTTGCCGGCTCTTTGTTAGGGGCGCAGATTGCCCGTCGTGTGGTGATGACAAGCTTGCCTCAGTTGATGGCGGCCTTTCACAGTTTGGTGGGGTTGGCGGCCGTTTTTTTTGGGGTGGCTGTGTTTTTACGCCCCTCGATCATTGGTTTTGGTGATAACATGCCTGCCTTGAACCTGTTTGAAATTGCCCTCGGGTCAGGGATTGGTGGCATCACCTTCACGGGGTCTGTGATGGCCTTCCTTAAATTGCAAGGCCGGCTTTCAAAAGGTGCCTTGTTGCGTCTGTGTCAGGTGCCTGTATTGCGTTATGGCGTGATGGTAGGGTTGGCGGCATGTGTGGGGATTTTTGTGGCGTCTCCTTCGCTAACCTACCTTATGTCCTTGGTGATCATCAGTTTTGTTTTGGGAGTATTTCTTGTGGTGCCTATTGGTGGCGCGGATATGCCTGTGGTGGTGTCGATGCTTAACTCTTATTCCGGTTGGGCAGCTGCCGGTATTGGGTTTACCTTAGGAAGCTTTTTGCTGGTGATTGTGGGCGCGTTGGTGGGGGCGTCTGGCGCCTTTCTCAGCTATGTGATGTGTGAGGGCATGAATCGGCCGTTTTTGCAGGTTATTTTTGGCGCCAGTGCACAAGCCGGTGGTGAGCGTGACCAGACAGAGCGACCTTTTAAGAAGGGCAGTGCCGAAGATGCCGCTTTTTTGCTTAAAGACGCTGAATCTATCCTCATTGTTCCTGGTTATGGGATGGCCGTGGCCAAGGCGCAGCACGCCCTCAAAGAAATGGTGGACCTGTTGAAAAGTGTCAATAGACAGGTGCGTTTTGTGATCCATCCTGTGGCGGGGCGCATGCCTGGTCATATGAATGTGCTGTTGGCAGAGGCCGGGATCAATCCCGATGACGTGCTGGAATTGGAGGATGCCAACTCAGACTTTGGGCAAACAGATGTGGCGCTGGTGATCGGCGCCAATGATATTACCAATCCTGCGGCCCGTTCAGATACGTCAAGCTCGCTTTATGGGATGCCCATTCTCAATGTGGATAAGGCGCACAATGTGTTGTTTATCAAACGGTCATTGGGGGCGGGGTATGCCAATGAAGATAATCCACTTTTCTATGATAATAAAACCCTTATGCTGTTGGGGGATGGCAAGAGCATGGTTGAATCCATCGTCAAGGCGCTGCCTGCGGCCTAGCCTGTTTTCTTCTTCCTCGTCTATTTCGCCCCGTTGTGTTGTCGCGCGTTGGCGTTTGTTTCCAGGGGCATGTTACAGTTCATGATAAAGCCGTTCCTCTTTTTCTTCCATGGGGGTGTCGTGGTTAATGAGGCGCACGGTGATAAAGATCACAAGCTCTCTCAGCTCTTCTGCATCTTCTTTTTTCCCAATAATCTTGCCTAGCCATGTTTTGCGAAGGCCTGGCACTCCTTCTGAAACATTTTTCTTAATTTTTTCAATCAGGCCTCCAATTACCACCACCTGTTTAGGTTTGATTTTGACCATAGAATCCATTTCTGTCACCTGAATTACGGGCACTTCAGAAACGACTCGGCCAGATTTAATGGTGACCGCAGGGTCTTTTTTGGTGTCAATGACGCGTGAAATAGAGGGCCGAATAAACAGGGTCACATCTTGAGAGTTGGGGTTAATAGAGGGCTGCACCGTCATCACCAAGCCTACAGGCACTGTTTGCACTTGACTGGATACTGTTTCATAATCGCGGCGGTTGTCTGAAAAAATGCGTTCTGTTTGAACGGTGAAAAACACTTCATTCTTAGCAGATTTAAAAATGGCTGATTGATTGTTCAACACGGTCAGTCTGGGGTTGGCAATGGTGCGTGTGGTGCCAAACATTTCCATAAAGCCCATGGCGGCATCTAAGCCGCCGTTGTGGACACTGATGGAGCCAGCTCCATCTTGGGTCATGGTTTGCCCCACAAAGGGCGTGCCCATACCAAACTGTCCCTGCGAAGCCAGCTTTTGGCTCAGATAATTCCAATTGATACCCGTGCTATAGCTTTCGTTGAGGTTGACCTCCACAATCTTAGCTTCAATTAACACTTGGGTGTGAATCAACTTTTTCAGGCGCGTTAAATAGTTGCGTATAAGGTTATGTTGTTTTTGGTGGCCATAGACAGATAATAGCCCCGCTTGTTGATGGAGGGCAAAACGCTCTGACTTAGCCCCTGCTTTTTCAGATGCCTTATCCTGGGGGGAGCGGCTCAAATTGAGAATCATGTTGACACCTCTTTTCAGCTCATCCCAAAAATTGACGGAAGAGACAGACGATATCGTGGTGTTCGAATTGGTTTGTGAGGTTTGGGATGTTTTGTGGTTCATTTCTGTGGCGACAGAAAGGCTATTTTCTGTTTTGCGTGATCCCACCAAAAATTGAATGTCATAGGTCTTGAGATAAGGTTTGTCTTCGGCAATAAAGAGATTATCTCCCTCAACGTCATAACGCAGGTGGCTGAGGCGACAAATCTGCGAGATAGCTTGAATCAAGGGTTGCTTAGATGCGCGATAGGTTACCCCTTTATTGTTGGGGACGCTGGGGTCTACAGCAATGTTAACACGGGCTTGGTCAGCCAGCGTGATCAACACATCTTTCAGGGGCGTTTGGGGTGAGAGTGTCAACGAAACGGGTTTTTCTAATTTTGATAAAGGCCTTGGTGGCGTCGCTCTTGGGGCCGGCTTCGTTTTGGTGGAGGTGCCTGAGAAAAAAAGGTCCTTTGTTTTATCTTCAGAAAGCTTAAGATCAGGAGCATGATATTTGACATGATGGAAACATCCTGACAATGCCAAGATCAGAAAACAAAGAAGTGTATGAGTCGGCAAAGCCTTTTTTCTAACATTCATTCATAATGTCTTCAATTTATTGTATTTTTTTATAGTTTTTGTCATTTTCTTGTCAACATAAAAGAGTCAAAAAAGATATAAAAGCGTTATGAGCCTCTTGAATAGATATTTTTTTTCGTTAAGGCAACATTTTTTCCATATAGGGAAATTTTTATTAACCTATAGGGGGGTATTTCTTTATTTTTCGTTAGGATGGTTTCTTTTTATGAGCCTTGTTTACACATTTTCTTGTTCCTTTGTGCCGCTCTTTTGGGCGTTGATTGTGGTGCATGTGCTGTGGACGGATATGACCGTGCAGAGAATATCGGTATTCACCCTGGGGGTGTTTCTTGTCTTCTCACTTATCTGGGGTGGGGGTGTGGAGGGCTCGTATCTTCCAAGCGGCCTTTTTCTTGGGGGCGCGGCATGGTTCACAAAGGCGCTATCAGAAAAGTGGTATCAACAACACAGCCTGGGGTGGGGCGATGTGTGGTTGCTGGCAGGAAGCGGGTTGTGGATGCCCCTTGCCCACTGTCCCTCTTTTTTGGTGTTGGTGGGGCTCAGCGGTGGCGTATGGGGGGGGCTATGGTATAGAGCATTTAAAAAAAAGTCTTTCCCTTTGGGGGGCGTTATTGTCTTATGTTTGTCATATATCTTGTTTTATCGATGAAAGCCGTTTATGCACCTTTTGAATGCGCACTATCGCCCACCTCACACAGGGAAAGAACCTGAAACATTGGTGGTGTTATTTCATGGGTATGGCGCGCATGCAGGGGATCTTTTATTTCTGGCAGAGGTATGGAGCTCGCTTTTGCCCACCACAGGCTTTCTTTCCCTCGATGCGCCTCATGCTTTGGATGATCAGCGCTGCGGTCGTTATTGGTTCACCCTCGAAGATTACGACATGCCCCGTATTCGTCAGGCAATTGGTGACCTTGGTCCTTCCGTGCGCGCCGCGCTCGAACCCTACATGAGTCCGTGGGGGCTTGCCTGGTCCAAAGTTGCGTTTTGCGGGTTTTCTCAAGGTGCTGCCATGGCCCTTACCTTAGGTCTCTACGATTTGCCTGTGGGGGGGGTGTTAGGGTATGCCGGTGTGTTTGTGCCGCCTGCAGGCGAAACGCCCCAACCGGGTGTGCATGTGTGCATGATTCATGGGGATGCTGACGATGTGGTGCCCATTGACCTTTTTTATGCCTCTGAAAAAAAACTCACCATGCTGGGCGTTCCTTTTCGTGGCTTGGTGTGTCCTGGGGTGGGGCACAGCCTGGATACGAGCGGCATTCAAGAAGGGGGGGACTTCCTCCAGGCGATCTTATGATTTTTTATGGAAAAGACGGCCAATGAGCAGCAAGTTTGAGGAGATCAGATGAATACACATAAAATCGGCCTTGTGGGCGCAGGCAACATTGGCGGTTGGTTGGCCCAGCTTTTGATTAATGAAAACTTAGGCACAGTGGTTCTGTATGATAAGGCGCCGGGGCTTGCCGAAGGCAAGGCACTGGACCTCACGCAATCTCTTGCCATTGTCGGTCGAGGGGGCGCTATTTCAGGGTCGGATGATGCGTCTTGCCTAGAGGGTGCAGATATTTTGGTGGTTACAGCCGGGCTGGCGCGTCAGCCAGGGATGTCGCGGGAAGATTTGCTAGATAAAAATGTGAATATTTTTTGTGATTTGGCGCAGGATATCAAAAAATATGCTCCAGAGGCCATTATTATTGTGGTAACCAACCCTTTGGATTTGATGGTGTGGGTGATGCAGCGTCTCACGGGCTTTCCTGCCGAGCGTGTGGTGGGCATGGCGGGTATTCTTGATAGTGGTCGGTTTCGGCTCTTTTTATCTTCATTTCTCGATATTTGTCCCTCTGATATCCAAACAATGGTTTTGGGCGGTCACGGCGATTTAATGGTGCCGCTGTTGAGGTATACAACAATTCAAGGCATCCCTTTGAAAGAGTGGCTAAAAATCCATCATATGGATATGTCTGCCCTTGAGCCGCTTGTTGCACGAACACGTCAGGGGGGCGCTGAATTGGTGTCTCTTTTGAAAAGGGGGTCAGCCTATGCGGGGCCAGCAGCTTCTTGTCTTGAAATGGTGCGTGCTGTGCTGCGTGATGAGCAGCGTGTGTTTCCCTGTGCCGCCATGTTGCGGGGGGAGTATGGATGCCATGACATTTACGCGGGTGTGCCGGTGGTGTTGGGGCGCACGGGGGTGAAGCGTGTTATTTCTCTTGAGCTTACATCTGATGAACAAGAAGCGTTTCAGCAGTCTGCCCAGCGTGTGCAAGAGCTCACCCTATCTGTAGAACCGCTATTGGCGACACGCAGCGTCTAAAAAAGCGGGGCTCATGATGTTTAGATTGAATCCAACATCCTCTTTTCGTTAACGACGTTCAGTGCCAAAGCGTGCCGGTCTTATGCAAGACTTACACAAGAGTTGATCTATGTGGATATTTCACACGCGCTATTGACGGTTGGTTCTTTCTTGTACTGCGCCCTGCACATTGCCGGTTTTTTCGTATGGATTGATCCCATAACACATTAACCTTGTGTGCACTGTTCCCTGATGTTGTATCCCTGTTTCTCTGGGTTTTTTATGTGCTTTTTGATTTTGCTGCGCTTCAGCCTCGTGTGTCGACTGGCTTACCTTGATGTGTGATCGTATCTATTCTTGGTTTTGCATGTGCTGTCGCATGTTCAACGGAAGGTCGTTTGTCTGAAGGGGGCCTGGCAGCTAAACAACAGTCAGCCACGATCTCAGCGTCAGAGAGGCCGCAGGGATGGCCTGCACCTCACGCAGGTCAAAAAGATCAGATTTTTCCGTGGCAGTTTTTATATCGCTTTCCTGAACCACAAGGGCAAGGCGCGTTGCGAGACGGCGTGATGTCGCGCCCCGGTGGGGTGTCTTCTGACGGGTCCTCTTGGCTTAAGTGATCCAGTCTTTCATCGACATCGTCAAAAAGATTATTTAAAAAGCCAGCAACAACGTCAGGTGAGACATCGCATGTGATGAGCTCAAGGAGCGTGGCCTGCAGTGTGCGATCAAACAGATCATGAAACACAGCAAAAGCTTCACGCTTATATTCATTCAGGGGATCTTTTTGGGCGTAAGAGCGCAAATGAATGCCTTGGCGCAGGTGATCCAGGGCATAAAGGTGGTCTTTCCAGTTTTGATCGAGGTTTTTGATGAGTAGTTGACGTTCAAGGGCTGCCCAGGCTTCTTGTCCATAACGCTGTTGTTGCCCTTCTAGTGCCTTGTGCACGGCGGCTTCCATGGCTTTTTCGATATCTTCATGCTTGGCGGTCTCTTTGGGGGGCATATCCACGGTTGTGCCTAATTTTTCCATCATACCCTGGTCGAGCCCATCCATATCCCATTGATCAGGGTAGGTGTTAGGGGGCACATAGGCATTCACCAGACTCTTCAAGGTGTGATGAAGGCCATCGCGCAAATAACGTTGGGCGGCGTCGTCTTGGCCTAAGACGTCGTCGCGCCATTGATAAAGCACTTTTCGCTGTTGGTTCATCACGTCATCATATTTAAGCAAATGTTTGCGCACATCGAAGTTTCGTGCTTCCACCTTTTGTTGCGCCTTTTCAAGGGCCCGATTGATCCAGGGGTGGGTAATGGCTTCATTTTCCTGAAGGCCCAGTTTTTTGAGCCAATCATCTAAACGCTCTGAACCGAAAATGCGCATCAGATCATCTTCAAGAGACAGAAAAAACTGGGATTTTCCTGGATCGCCTTGGCGACCGGCACGACCGCGTAGCTGATTATCAATGCGGCGGCTTTCGTGACGTTCGGTGCCGATGACAAAAAGGCCGCCGGTGTCAAGCACTGTCTTATGGTCTTTTTGCAACGCTTCTTGAATCTTTTGATCCACTGCTTTTTGCTGCGCCTCTGTGAGGGAAGGGTCTTTGGCCATCAAAAGACGTTGTTTGAGACTGCCTCCAAGCTCAATATCAGTGCCGCGACCGGCCATGTTTGTGGCAATGGTGATGGCGCCTGGTGCACCTGCTTCGGCAATAATAGCCGCTTCTTTTTCGTGGTGGCGCGCATTCAACACCTGGTGAGGAATGTTGTGCTTATTAAGCAGCTGAGAAAACACTTCAGATTTCTCAATGCTAACCGTGCCCAAAAGGATGGGCTGTTTTTGCGCGTGCACTTTCTTCACCAGAGCAAGAACGGCCTGCTTTTTCTCTTCAAAGGTGCGATATACCTCGTCATCCTGATCTTTGCGCTGAATGGGCTTGTTGGTGGGAATAGAAATAACCCGCAGGTGATAAATTTCTTGAAGCTCAGCTGCCTCTGTGAGCGCTGTGCCTGTCATGCCCGCAAGTTTGGGATAGAGGCGAAAAAAATTTTGATACGTAATCGAAGCAAGGGTTTGGTTTTCGATTTCAATGGGCACCCGCTCCTTGGCCTCAAGGGCTTGGTGCAGGCCATCAGAATAGCGTCTGCCATCCATAATGCGGCCCGTAAACTCATCCACCAATAAGACTTTTTTGTCTTTAACAATATAGTCCACATCACGGCTAAAGAGCTTGTGTGCTTTCAGCGCCTGATCAATATGGTGCACCACACTCATGTTGGGCGTGTCATAAAGGCCATAGCCCTTCATCAACAGGTCTTGCTTTTTGGCCTCTTTTTCGATGTGCTCCACACCTTTGTCTGTCAGCACAACGGATCGATTTTTCTCATCTTTTTCATAATGTTCAGGGGTGAGTGAAGGCATTATGTTGTCAATTTTTTCATACAGCTCTGATGATTGTTCGGCAGGGCCTGAAATAATCAGCGGCGTCCGTGCTTCGTCAATCAAGATGCTGTCTACCTCATCAATCACAGCCATGGAAAAAGGACGTTGCACACGGTCGTCAAGACGGGTTTTCATGTTGTCGCGCAAATAATCAAACCCAAGCTCATTGTTGGTGGCATAGGTGATGTCGGCAGCATAGGCTTGCTTTCGCTCTTCATCGGTGAGCTCGTGAACGATGCATCCCACCGAGAGGCCCAAAAACGCATGCACCCCGCCCATCCACGCAGAGTCGCGTTTGGCAAGGTAATCATTGACCGTCACAACGTGCACACCCTTTCCTTGAAGAGCATTGAGATAAATAGGCAAGGTAGAGACAAGGGTTTTCCCTTCGCCTGTTTTCATTTCTGCAATCATGCCGCGGTGTAAGACAATGCCGCCCAACAGCTGGACATCATAGTGTCGCTGCCCCAGCGTGCGCCGTGCTGCCTCACGCACTGTGGCAAAAGCTTCGGGTAACAGTTCGTCTAAAGAAGCCCCTTGCGCCAGACGTGCTTTGAACAGGGAGGTTTGGTTTTTTAGCTGATCATCGGAAAGTTTTTGTAAGGTGGGTTCAAGGGCATTGATTTGGTCCACCAAGGGCGCCAGTTTTTTTAAGTAGCGCTCACTCACAGGCTTAAGAAAACGAGAAAATAGGGGCAACATAAGGTTCCTGAACTTCACTGCATAACCGACCGACGCCACCAGCCTAGCACAAAACTTTTTAGACGCGAAGGTCCTTCATGTTTTCTAAGGGGGATTGCTGATTAAAAAAAGAGGTACCCGCTACAAGCACTTCCGCACCGGCCTCTTTGAGGATCGGGGCAAGGTCTGATGTCACACCGCCATCCACATGGATGAGAAAAGAGCGGTTCTTTTTTTTGGCATGCAAGGCACGCAATCGGTCCAGCTGTGCCTGTTGAAAGGGCTGGCCACCAAAGCCAGGCTCTACACCCATCAGCACCACATGGTCAAGGTTGTCAAGCCACGGGTCAAGATCAGTCAGGGGTGTGTGTGGGTTGATGGCCATCCCCAGCTCTTTGCCGGCTGCCTTCACCTGCGTTGTCAGATGGTTGTGAGAAGCCATAGCTTCAATGTGCACAGTGAGTGATGTGCATGGGATGTCAAGAAAAAGACGCAGCACAGGTTCATAAGGCTTGGCCATAATATGGACATCTGTTTTGAGGGAAGAATAAGCACATATCGACCGAACAGTGGCTGGGTTGAGAGCAAGGTTGGGCACAAAGTGACCATCCATAACATCAAGATGTACGCGGTCTGCGTCTGCGCGCGTGCAATCATCCAAGGCTTGCGCCAAGTGCAAGGGGTTGGCCGCCAACAACGAAGGCGCTACCAAACACACCCTCTTGTTCATGGGTAATAAAACTCCCTAAAGAAACGTCGCACGACCCAAAAGATCGAGACATAGGCAAACAAAACGATGGCTGTGATAGCGCAGGCAGCAAAAAACAAAAAGGAAGAGAAAAAGGCCACATTCAACCCTTGGTGCAGCATATATCCACGGCCCCGCAGCACATAAAGGGCCACCAGGGCGCTACTGGAAAAGAGGGTGGCAATCACAAAGCCGCGGGCAAGCATGCGTGTGATGCTGGGGCGAATTTGTCGGCACACATAGCCCTCAGAGGCCCCCATAAGCATTAACAAACGGATGGTGGGTTTGTGTGTGCCAAAATAAATAAAAATGTTGGAAAAAAAAGCAAGCGCAAGACATGCGCCGCATAGCACAAGCCAAAACATAAGCAGCACAGAAAACAGGTCATGAAAAAATTGGGCTCCGTACGCCAAGGTGTCATGAACAAAAAAATGAAACTCCAACCCAGTGGCTTTGGCCTCTTGGCGAATGGATGTGATGACGTTGGCCAAGTGCGGTTTAACCCATAAATGAATCAGGGTTGCATGAGAAAAAGCACGGGTTTCCATGTCAGGGTTGGTCACCTTCGGATTGTGCTTCAAGGGGGTTTTGACAATAAGGGTGCCTGTTTTCACATGGGGGTGCTGTTTTATAGTGCGCAAAAACATGCGGGCTTTTTTAAGTTGAGCGGCATCGCTTCCTGCCATCTCAAGAGTGAGTGAGGGCGTTGTGCGGTGGTGTTCTGCAAAAGAAAATCGTTGAAGGTGAATGCAAAAACCCAAGGCTAAGACAAGAAAAATCATACCGCCCATAATCCAAGGCAACAGGGTGGACGAAAGGTTTTTTGCAAAGGGAAGGGGAGAAATTTTCTCACTAAACATGTCGTGCAGCCTTGTTAACGGTGAGATCCTGCGGTTCTGTGTAGGGCATGTTCAGCATTACCCCTTTGTTTTCGATGCGTAACTCTGGTTTGTTAAGATAGTGGACAAAGGATTGATTGTGCGTAGACATGATGACGGTCATGCCATCATTGTTGAGCCGCCTTAAGAGCTCTAGGATTTTAAGCGAGGTATCTTCATCTAAGTTGCCCGTGGGTTCGTCCACAATCAACACATCGGGGCGCCCAATCACAGCACGTGCAATGGCCAGGCGTTTTTTCTCACCGCCCGACAGGGTGAGCACAGATTGGGTTGGCTTGACCAATACCCCCATCCAGGCCAACAGATCTTCGGCATGACCCAAGGCTTTACGCGCATCAAATCCCCTCACATGAAGGGGAAGTGCCACATTTTCTAAAATAGACAGGTGAGGCAAAAAATCATTTTCTTGAAACACAATACCCAGCCTGCGTCGTATCATCATTTTTGCCTTGGCGTTGAGGCCGCGTGTTTTTTTATCAAAAAGGGTGACGGCACCCTCAAAAGGCATAAGATCCATATAGATGACACGGAGTAAAGAGGTTTTGCCCGAGCCGCTGGCGCCTGTTAAAAAATAAAATTCTTTTTCTTCAATCTGAAAAGAAACGTTGCGCAGCAAAAAGCCCTCGCTGTGTGCAATAGAGATGCGGTCAAATGTGACACAAGGTTCCACCAGATGTTCACCTTTTTAAGATATAAAACGGGTAGCTCTTTTTTAACATGTTTAAAATGCCATGCCTAGGATTTTTGATGCGAAGAAGGGATTGCTTTTTTTCATCCTTGAATGTATGTCTGAAATTCATTGGTCCCCATCGTCTAGCGGTCTAGGACATCGCCCTTTCAAGGCGAAAACACGGGTTCGAGTCCCGTTGGGGACGCCACGAAGTCTGGTTTCTTGTATGTGGTGTTGGCTTGTCATTTTATGTTTGTGGTGCTCTCAAGGGTGGGCGACCTTGGAGGTGAGCATCACACGTGGGGCTTTTGAACCCACACCGCTTGCGTTGTCTTGTGGCAGTGGGGGTGGTTATGTGACCAAGATTCAAGATCTGATCTCTCAAGACTTAAAAAATTCAGGCGTTTTTGCGGTGGTTCACCATAAACATGCTTATGCGAAGTGCGTATCACCCCAAACCATGCTGGCCTCGTGGCCGTCACACCACAAGGCGCACTTTCTCTGCGTGTTAACAGTGGCGGAAAGTAGTGCCCGCATGACGGTGACGTGTCACTTGTTTGATGTGGTGAAGAAAAAGGAAATCTCCTCTTTCTCGCTTGTGAACCAATCCAAACATTGGCGCCGCCTGGCTCACAAAGTGTCAGACCGTGTTTATGAGGCTGTGACAGGCACTAAAGGCTATTTTGATACGCAGATAGTTTATGTTGAGGGCTTAGGTGAGGGCAGTAAGAAGTCTTTTCGCCTTATTATGATGGACAGTGATGGCTTTGGGTACAGGCCCCTCAGGCATTTCAACACCTTGGTGAAGATGCCTTACCTAGATGCTGAAAAGGATCGTGTTTTCTATATCCGCAACAGTCCCAAAGACCGCAATCGTCTTTTTATGCTGGACCTTTATTGGAACAGCGAACGCGCCATTAAGACGCCTGGAGATGTTTTTTCCGTGCGTCCTGTGCTTGGCGCTAATCGTCTTGTGTTGGCGCTTAAGCATAACAAGGGATCAGGAAAGTCTTTAGATTATTCTTCTATTGGGTTTTTGGATAAGTCATCTCATCGGTTTTCTTATCTGCTGACGCCTGCGGCGTGTGTGTATGTGTCTCCCACGGGTTCGGTGCACAATGGACGGGTTGTGTTTAATTCAGATCATGAAGGTTTTCCCAGAATCTATGAAACCTCTCTTCAGGGAGGGTGGTTGCGTCGTTTGGGTGATGTAGAAGCACGCTATTATTCCCCGATGCTGAGTGAACCAAATAACGCGTTGGTGTTTGTGCGGCGTGATGCTCTTGGGTTTCATATCGTGACCTTGAGCAAAAAAGGGGGGAGAGAGCGGGTGTTGGCGACGTTTGACTGGGCCGAAAGCCCGTGCTGGGCCCCCTATGGATCGGCGATTATTTTTTCTGCCAAGCGCCACCGTAAAGGGGTGTCAAAATTATACAAAATAGACATGAATAGCTTGAAAATCACAGCTTTTCAAACACATCATGAAGCCATAGAGCCATTTTGGGGAGAGCGGCCATAAAAAAGCTTGCGGAGGATGGACCCTGGTTTGCAAATGATGCTATGATCCATCTTTGGTTGGTTATGACTTTGAATGGCAAAAAAATATTTCCTATAGAAGATGGGGAGTTACCTTTTTTTTTGGATTTTAAAGACATTTTTTAGTAAATACTTAACCAGGCAGATTTTATTATAAAGAAAAAAGCGAAAGGTGATGTGAGATGAAAGTAAAATTTTTAATGATGGCTGTAGCAGCGATGGCAATGACCGCCTGTGATTGCAAAGATAGCCCCCATTCGGGTGCTGACGGTGTGGGCGCAGGTGTGGGCACGGGGCCGACAGCTGAGGCTTTTGCCGCTGAAACAAATCACCGGGTGTATTTTGGTTTTGACCAATATTCTCTCACACCAACGGGGAGAAAGAATCTCGAGAATCAGGCTGATTGGTTAAAAGAGCACACAGGTGTTCATGTTGAGGTTCAGGGCTATTGTGACAAGCGTGGTCCGATCCCCTATAACGATCGCTTGGGATTGCGTCGTGCTGATGCCGCGAAAGCCTATCTCACCACCTTGGGCATCTCCAGCTCACGTATTGAAACCATTACCTATGGTAACCGCGTGACCCTGGTCCCAGGTGACACAGAAGAGATCTACGCAGAAAACCGCGTGGCGATTACGATTGCGAAGTAAGTCATTGCTGACATCGTTATCTGTCTTTGAAAGAAGCTCCTCGGAGCTTCTTTTTTTTTGTGGAAAATGGTCATGACACAGCATTTCCTTGGTAACGAGGGCTTGCTTTTTCTGGGCGAGCCACTTACCTTGAAAGGTATCGGGGCGTAGCGCAGTCTGGTAGCGCACCACGCTGGGGGTGTGGTGGTCGCAGGTTCAAATCCTGCCGCTCCGACCAATATTAAAGCTTTCACCATTGATCGCATACGGCAAACTGTAAGCGTTTTTTCGTACTCAGGTAAGGAAATGGCCAGGAGGGAAGGCTCTCGCCTGAGGAAAACCTCTCCACCCGGGAGGAAATATAGGGACTAGCTGTTTTTTGATAGGGCTCAGCTCCCACCGTATCTACGTTTTCTCGGTCAGAACACCCCCCATGTGCTGAAGCACAGCGATACATTTGAAAAAGGGGGGCTCTTACGATTTAGGCAAAAGAAGCCCGAGATGCTGCAGCGTGCTCAATATGCGCAATTCTGGTGTGCACAGCCGAGCGGTGCCAAATAATACGATAAGAAGCCTTAATCACGATATCCTCAGCTTTGTGCTGGGTATGTGGCTCCGTGGTATTGAGGGTCACAAGGGTCACAAGACCTGGCTGGCTTCCCCGCAAAACACGGCGCAAAAGAGGGGGCATGCCCTCTGTCTCTGCCAAAATGACTTCATCCCAGAAATAGGGTAAATCTGTAGGCGACACGGGAATGCCCGCCACAGCATCACCTTTTTTGAAAAAAGGTGCCATGCACTGATCGGGAACCTTGTGGAACAGAAGATCCTCTTCATAGTAGCGAGAAAGCTGATCAAACTCTTTCTGCATAAACTTTTCTTCTGACATGGCTTTGTTACTTGACTCTTCAAAGGGCCGTATGGGAGAAGGCTCCTCTCCGTTTAAGAGCCAGTTTGCTGTGCAAGACAAGCCAATTTGATTGAACATGGAGACCAGGCTATTTGCCCCTTTTCTTGTCAAATGCGCAACATCGTTTTCCCAAGCTTTAAGCGTGCTTTCACTGATGCCTGTGCGTTTACAAAAATGATTTCTAGATGGAGAGCAGTAAGCGCGAATTGCTCTCAGGCGTTCCCCTGGCGTCTGAAGTTTTAGTACGAATGTCATTGTCGCAAGCACCCTTTTTACGAATAGTCAATTTCGGATTTAATTTATTTACTAATTACTCTCTTATGTGACAACAATCAACAATTTATTTAAACAGACAAAAATAACAGAAAGAACATTTTATAAAATAAACGAGAGTACATTTTAAGCAAAACAAAAAAAATTACAAGTATTCAACTGTATAAATATGGGTGAGTGCTAACGCAAGCGCATCAGCTTCATCAGCAGTTAAGGCAGATTTTATTGACAAACGTTGTTGAATCATAAACACCATTTGTTCTTTTGACGCCTTGCCATACCCCACCAGCATCTTTTTGACGTGTGTAGGTTCATATTCATAAACAGGGCATTGGGCAGTTCCCAGGGCAGCCAAGCAGACCCCTCGTGCAAAGGCAAGCTTGAGGCTGTCTTTTTTGCCACCGCCCACAAGGGTCATTTCAAGGGCAACTTTTTCAGGGGTGTGATGGCGCAAGCAGTGACTAAGCTCATGAAAAAGAAAAGATAATCGCGCGGCCAAAGGGGCTGACACGGGGGGCTTAATGTGTCCCCACGCTTGGGGCGTTACATCGCCATTGTTACAAGATAAAAGGCCCCAGCCTGTGCATCTTAAGCCAGGATCCAGGCCAAGAATGCGCACGGAAACAATTCCTTACGCCCCTTTTTCAGGTGCGTCAGTTTTTTTTGACTTTTTTTGATGCCAAATAGAAGCAAAATCAATAGCTGGTGCCAAATAGAGGGGCGGAAAGCCACTATCCTGGGTAATGTTTGTGACAATCCCCCTGACAAAAGGGAATAAAATACGCGGGCATTCGACCATAAAGATGTCCTCAGCCATGCTTTGGGTAGCGCCTGACAAGATAAAAAGACCCGCGTAACTGAGATCCAGGATATAAATAGGTTTATCCTGGCTCTTCACCGTGCCCACAAGCCGTAAGACAACCTCTGTTTTCCCATCTTCCAAAGGTGTGGATTGGACATCAAATTTGACATCTGTTTCAGGTTGTGCCGGTGGTGATTGAATGTGTTTCAGAAAATGGCTGTTTTCGAAGGAAAGATCCTTGATATACTGGGCGCCGACGGCGAGGTTAATCCCCTTGGGTTTTTCTTGTGTTTCAGCCATTTTTCTACACTTTCATTCAGTAAGACGATACCCCATTCTCTCAGAAAAAGGGGGCCTTTAAAAGGGTGAAAACAGGAAAATCAATGACAGATTGTTACACACACAAGGCAGGGAGGATCAGGTGTGAGAGAGAAAAGGATGAAAGGGCAAGACGTGTTTCTATAAAAGCGTAGGCTATTTTTTTTGTCCGTTGCCTTCAAGAAAAGAGATCGCATCATCTCTTAAGCACGTGGAGAGGTCTGACAGCATGGGTCACGTGGAAGCGTGATGCGTGTCAGGATCTTTGACAAACGTATGCTTAAGTCTTCTATTATAAACGTAAGGGAGGTTTTGCATGTCTTGTCTTGTGGAAAGCTCATGGGTAATGGTTTCATGGCACAATGTGCGGAGCTGCCGATCTTGTTCGGTCATCCTTTCAGGGGAGGTTTGCCCTTGCAGTGTTTTGGTTAAAAACCATAAAGCTTGTGATGGCAGAAACATTTTGCGACTCTTAAGAGATTCTTATGAATTGAGCATGCGACGAAAACCTCTATAAACCATGTACAGCAAGTTAATTTTTTCTAAATGAGCACATCTTCTTTTTCTGGGGTTCGTTATTTCTTTGTGCTTGAATATGACGGACGCTTTTTTTGTGGTTGGCAGCGGCAAAAAGACCAAAAAAGTGTGCAAGCGACGTTTGAAAAAGCGCTCTCACAGGTGACGGGTGAATCGCAAATGTCCTATGCAGCTGGCAGAACCGATGCAGGGGTGCATGCCTGTGCGCAGGTGGCACATGTGACATTGTCTCGGGTCTATGATCATGATCGCCTCAAACGGGGCACCAATTTTTATCTTAAGGCTTCGGGTGTGGTGGTGAAGCGTGTGATCCCGGTGTCTTTAGACATGCATGCTCGGTTTTCGGCTTGTGCGCGTACCTATATCTATATTGTATCTAACACCTCTTATCCCCCTGTGCTTAACGATGGGCGCGTGTGGTGGGTGCCACGACCGCTTCCCGCAGAGAAAATAAAAGAGGCGGCACGTTTTTTGGTGGGGTCTCATGACTTCTCTGCCTTCAGGGCGTCGCACTGTCAGGCCAAGAGCCCCTTCAAAACCCTTGACCACGTCACCATTGATGTGCACAACGACGCGTTTTTTTTCACCTTTTCTGCCCGGTCTTTTTTGCATAACCAGGTGCGCATGATGGTGGGTACGTTGGTGCGTGTGGGGCAAAAAAATCTGCCGCCGCATCATATCCAAAGGCTTCTTCAGCATCCTGATAAAAGCATGAGTGGTCCCTTGGCACCAGCGTGCGGCCTGTATCTCACCGCGGTCTCTTACGATAACTTCACAATATCTTCCAACTCAAGAATGATTTTTTGACGCCATGTGTCTAAGGTAGGCGATGCCAGGATATGAAAAGGAGTGGTGGGCTTTTCTTTAAAAAAAGGCCAAAAAGATGATTTTTGGGCGTTGAAAATAAGAGAGGTGGCCCGGGCGTTATCTTGTTGGGCAAACTCGTACTGTTGATGATATTGGCCAAATGTTTTTTGGTAGATAAGGCGCACATGCTCAAAAAGAAAGACGGGTTTAGGGTTATCGGCCCCAAACGGTTCGAGGCGTTTTAGATCCTCCCATAAATCAAGGGTGAGGCTGTTGAAGGTGAGTACACTGTGAAACGTTTTGGTTGTGTGAGGGGGCGGGGGTGTCTGTTGAGCGCGTTCAAGGCAAAACGCCTGAAAAGAGGCCAGCTGGTCGGTTGTGAGGCTAATGCCTCCTGCCATTTTGTGCCCCCCACCTTGCTCAATAAGGTTTTGGGAGGCGGCTTGTTGAATGAGGTGACCTAGATCACAGTGCGGCAGAGATCGCCCCGAGCCCTTGCCGCCGCCTTGCGTGTTAAAGGTGATCACAAACACAGGTCTTTGATAGGCGTCCTTAAGACGGCTCGCCACAATACCAATAACACCTTCGTGCCATGTATGGCTATGGACCACGATGATCGGATGGTGGCGCTGTGGTTTGGCTTGCTCGAAGGCTTCTTGGGTGACGGCTTTTTCTACGGCTTTGCGCGTCATATTGAGCGTTGTGAGTTGTTCGGCAAGCGTCTGAGCTTCTTCAGGGTTTTCTGTGCTCAACAAGCGACTGGCAAGGTCAGATTGTGCCATGCGACTGCCTGCGTTAAGTCTAGGCCCTAAAACAAACCCTAGGTGATGTGATGTGATATGTGTCAGGTTTGCTTGCTTTATGAGCGTGGACAAGCCTTGTGAGGCACACTGGTTCATGACGTGTAGACCTTTGTGAACCAAAAGGCGATTCACGCCCTGCAAGGGGACCACATCGCAGACGGTGCCTAACGCCACCAAATCTAACATAAGGCGGAGGTCTGGCATGGTGCGGTGTGTGTAAAATCCCTTTTCTTTGAGGGCGTTTCGCAACGCAATCAGGCAAAAAAAACTGACCCCCACTGCCGCCAGGATCGCCATGTTTTGACCCTTTTCTGATGTATCCTTTCTTTTGGGGTTTACAATCGCACACGCAGGGGGGAGGCACACATCAGGGGCATGGTGGTCAACAATTACCACATCCACATTTTTTTTCTGTGCCGTCTCAAGTGCCTCAAAAGCCGTGGTGCCACAATCGAGGGTGATGATCAGCGTGACGTTCTCTTGTGCAAGGGTATGAATGCCTTGAGCGTTAGGCCCATAACCCTCACGAAAGCGATCGGGAATATAAACGCGCACAGGCACGTCGCAGGTTTTGAGAAAGCGCATCCAAAGAGACACACTGGTAGCGCCATCAACATCATAATCTCCCCATAAAGCGATTTTTTCTTTTTTTAAGATAGCTTCACAAATGCGATGTGTGGCCTTCTCAATGGCGGGCAGATCGTAAGGTGAGGGTAGATTGTGCTGAAGAGAGGGGTTTAAAAACGTCTTACCTCCCTCAAGGGTGTGAGCGTGGCGACTCACGAGGCCAGATAAAAAGGGCGTAATTCCCGTGTGTTGGCACAATTGCTGCACAAAGGAGCCCGGTGGATCATAGGCCTCCCACACCGTTTTTTTGAGAGATTGCTGGCCGGCGGCATCTTTCGGCTGAGGAAGGGCAGAAGACATCATGAAGCCTCTCTCCTTAAGGAGTTTTGGATCAACAATGCGCTGTATAATCCATTTCGTCACTCTTTTTTTTGTGATCAGCGCTTTTTCATTATCTTGTCTTCAGGGTATCGAAGATCCTGCGTCTCAAGGGACAGGTGGTAATAACAACAACAGCCAAAACCAAAACCAAGGCAACGACAACAGCGGCGGCAGTAACAAC
>NZ_JQAJ01000003.1:151279-151392 GCF_000742475.1 Candidatus Hepatobacter penaei
CAACAACAGCGGCGGCAGTAACAACAACAGCAGCAGCAGTAACAACAACAGCGGTAGCGGCAACAACAATAGCGGCAACAACAGCGGCGGCAGTGACAACAACAACAGCAGCA
>NZ_JQAJ01000003.1:151413-284613 GCF_000742475.1 Candidatus Hepatobacter penaei
GCGGCAACAACAGCGGCGGTAATCTTATGGATCGCTCTGTTGAATCAGATTCGTCTTCTCAGCCTGGACAAAACCAGGGACAGCAACAAAACGATAACAATCAAAAACAAGCACAAAATAACAACCAACCTTCTGCCAGCGATACGGCTTGTCAATCGAAGTGCAATCCCAATTTATGCGCGCAACAGCAACGCGCTGTCACAGATTGTGAAAGTTCGTGCCAACAAGATTATCCCCAATACGTCAATGACTGTAGAAATGCTTTTAATAACCAAAATCAATCTGGCGGTGGGTTTGGCGACTATGGTGATGATGGGGGCGACGGTTTTTTGGGTGATGGTGATGCCATTGGGGGCGTTGCGGGCGCTGTTGGCGGCATTGTCATTGCTGATAAACAAGCAGATGCAGAAGTGGCAAAAGCGAAGACAGAAGCTGCGTCTCAGCAGGCGCAAAAGGAGATAGAAACAGAAGCGGCGATGAGAGAAGCCGAACTGCAAGCACAGTCTGCCGTGGCGCAAGCTGATATTGCCGCAGATGCCGCCACCGATGCAGCCCTTGTGACTGGGGGGCTGGAGATTGGGAAAACGTTGGTAGATAAGGACAAAGGGGATGACGGAGACAAAGGTAAGGATAAAGATGATGATGCGGGTGACAAAGATAAAAGTGACAGTGATGGCGATGATTCAAAAAAAGAAGATAGCGATGACGGCAAGGATGATGGGGATGATGACGCTGATGACGATGATTCAAAAAGAGAGGGTGGTGATGACAAAAAAAGCAGTGGCGGTGATGCTGACAAAGATACAAAAGAACGGGAGGATGATGCTGACGCCCGTGGGGCCATCATGGGCGGCGTCTTAGGAGGCGGTGCCTCGGGGGTGGCTGGGCAAGGCAAGGGTGGCGTCAAAGAGGGCAAGGGCGGCAGTGCTGACGGCGCAGGACAAGCAGGTGCTGGCGGAAAAGGCAAGGGGTCAAGGGACGGCGTGGTTTTTAATATGCTGATTATCCAAAAGAAAAATGGCGAAAAACCTCAAATTGTTCCCCTATCTCCTGACTCTGTGTCATCCATTTGCTTTATGAACATTCCATCCAAAAAGGATCAAGCAGAAGACAAACCTGAAGACAACGGCCCCTCAGAAGCGTTACGCGCAAACTCGTTGGAGATGCGTCGTATTAAGGCTTCAGAGCGTCTTGAGCGCGATCTTGACAGCATTGGCGGGCGCGTGGAAGAGATTGATATCTCTATTCAATCCTTGCGTGAAGATGTGCGCCGTTTGGCGTTAACGCCGGTGCCTAAAACCGAGCAAGACGATCAACAAAAGGATGGATCGGACAAAGAGGAGTAAAGAGTCGCTTGATAAGGTTGCACCTTGCGTATGTTTTTGGCAATCTTAAGAGAATGCCGTTGTAGCTCAGTGGTAGAGCGCACCCTTGGTAAGGGTGAGGTCGAGAGTCCGATTCTCTCCAGCGGCACCATGTACAGCCGTCTGAAGGATGCGTGTCATCGCATCCGTCACAGTGTGTGGCTTGTGCTGGTGGGCGCTTTCTTGATCCAGGTGCATAAGAACCCCTAGGGTACCGGCTGTTGTTTTTAGATACGGTTGGCCAAAATCTCGCCTTTAAGGCGTTCCATCCAAGATACCATAAACGCCACATTATGTTGTGTGAGGGCAATCGGCCCTAATATTTCCCCCGCCTTAAAGAGATGATGAAGGTAAGCTCTCGAATAATGTTTGCATGTGGGGCAGGGGCATTGTTTATCAAGGGGGGTGTCATCAGTGCGGTATTGGGCATTTTTGATGTTCAGATGATCCTTGCCGTGGGTGTGAGGGCACATCAGGGCCCCGCCGTGGCGAGCCAATCGCGTGGGGTGAACACAATCAAATGTGTCAATGCCTCGTTGGATATGGGTTTCGATGTCGTGCAGTTTGCCAATGCCCAGCAAGTGAATGGGTCGTTTTTTGTCGAGATAGCTTGTGGTCATGTCCACCACTTCATTCATTTGCGCAGTGGAGGCCCCGAGCGAGCCGCCAATGGCATGGCCAAAAAAAGCATGCTGGTTCGCAAAGTCAGCGCTTTCTTGGCGCAGGTGTGGGTAAATGCCGCCTTGAATCACACTATAAAGCGCTTGTGTGTGGTGGTTGTGTTGTGTAAAAAAATCAAGGCAGCGTTTTCCCCAGCGGGTGCTGAGGCGCATTGATTTTTCAGTATACGCTTCACTCACGTGATAGGGCGTGCACTCATCAAAGGACACAATCAAATCAGCGCCCAATTTTTGCTGGATGTCTATCGATTTTTCAGGTGTCAGGTGATGTTTTTGGCCATCACGATACGACGTAAACGTCACACCGTCCTCACAAATGCGCAGACAGTTTTTCTTAGGCGCACGGGCGCGTCCTTTAATTTCGTCGGTCACATGGCCATGGCCGAGACTAAAGATCTGAAAGCCGCCTGAATCTGTGAGAAGGGGTCCTGACCAGTTCATAAACTTATGCAGACCGCCCAAGCGTTGAATCAGCTCAGCCCCTGGCTGCAGCATGAGGTGATAGGTGTTAGACAAAATAATGGGCACGCCAGCCTCTCGTAAGGCGGCGGTGCTCACACCCTTCAGTGAGGCTTTGGTGGCACAAAAAATAAAGGCTGGGGTGGACAAGGTGCCGTGGGGCGTGGTGAGGGTGCCCACGCGCGCGCCACTTTTGGTACTTTGGTGCGTGATGTCAAAACGAAAGTGTGGGTAAAGATCCATTGTCAGTGTCAGCTGTTTGCGGGTTACGCGGCGTTGCGATCCTTTTGAAACAAGGGCCAAGGCTTGGGAAGGCTGGCACCCTCAGTCAGGCGAAAGGTCTCGTTATGGAAAGGAAGCGGCGGCCCGTCATACCCCAACTGGGCAAGCATGGTTTTTGCAGCTTCAGGCATCACAGGTTGCAGATAAAGCGCCAGATCATAAAGCAATGCAAGCATCTGAACAAGGCCACTATTCAGACGACGCAGATCTTCTGGTGCATCGCTTTTTGCCAGTTTCCAAGGTTCAAGGGCGTCAAAAAAGCGGTTCCCTAAGGCGACGCCTTCCCAGATGTGGGTGAGATAGCGGTGTGGCTCCACGGATGTCATAAAGCCTTCTAACTGGGACCACAGATGCTGGCGCCAGGTGTCGATATCCTCAGACACAGGGCCTTGGGGGTTGGGGGAGATTGTGCCGCCACGCTTTTGGATGAAGGCCAACACCCGTTGAAAAAGATTGCCGAGATCATTCGCTAAATCAGATCGAAAACGCTCGGCAAAGGTCGCTTCAGAAAAATTGCCATCATCACCAAAGGGCATTTGCCGCAACAGAAAATAGCGTAAGGGGTCAATTCCAAAAAGCGCCACAAGATCGGTGGGAGAAAGCACATTGCCCACGGATTTTGACATTTTCTCACCTTCCACCGTCCACCACCCATGAATATAAAGCTGTCTGGGGGGGGGTATATCTGCAGCCATCAGGAATGCAGGCCAATAAATGGCGTGAAAGCGCAAAATATCCTTACCAATCACGTGTCTTGCGTGGGGCCACCATGACTCAAATTTCTGGTTTTTTTCAGGGTAGCCTAAGGCGTTGATATAATTAGAAAGGGCATCAATCCACACATACATCACATGCGTCTCATCACCCGGCACAGGAATGCCCCAGCGCAAGGTGGAGCGTGAGATAGCTAAATCTTGAAGCCCTTGTTCAACCCAGCTGATGGTTTCATTATAACGGGTTTTCGGCACAATAAAGTCAGGGTGTTGCCGATAAAAATCCAGCAGCTTATCACGAAAGGCGGAGAGTTTGAAAAAGTAGCATGGCTCTTCCACCCAAGCGACCGGTGCTCCTGTGGGTGCCTTGCCGTCCTTGATATCCGCCTCTTTATAAAAAGCCTCATCGCGCACGGCATACCAGCCTGCATAAACGCCCTTTTCGATCCAGCCGTTTTGATCTATTTTTTTCCATAAGGCCTCAGCGCCGCGCTTGTGCCGGGCTTCTGTGGTGCGAATAAAATCATTGGGCTGCGCGCCTACCTCTGCATTCATGTCATAAAAGGGTTGATAGGCCTGATCAACAAAATCTTGAGGCTTCAGACCTGCCTTTGTGGCGGCTTCGACAATTTTTTGGCCATGCTCATCGGTGCCCGTTAAAAAATAGGTTGGGCGTCCTGCCAGGCGCCAAAAACGGGTGATGGTGTCTGTGAAAATGGTGGTATAGGCGTGCCCTAAGTGGGGGGCGCCGTTAAGGTAGTAGATGGGCGTTGTGATATAAAAAGGGTGCACATGGTTCTCCGCACAAACAAGGCTCAGGCTAAGAAATCTCAGGCCCTTCGTCAAGAGGCGGCATGGGGGGTGTGAGGCACATTTTGCGATATTGGCTGCAAGATTGGTTGTGCAGTTGCGTGGAGAGAGGAATTAAATTTTGTGGCAGTTGGGTGATGATTTTGGCTGTGATGAATTGAAGGTAACGCGGGGTTTGGGGGCTGAAAAGGTAGGCCTCCAAATATTCAAGGGGAGCATAGTTTTTTTCCAGCACAAACACGCCGGCCTTGGCGTCAAAAGAGAGCTGTTCGGCATTGTCCTTCACGCATGGCAGCTTTGCAAAGGCGGGCACAATTTCTTTGCATAACAGCCAAAAAAAACTTAACGATGCCCGATGTTGGCAGGCGCCCCGTTCATGACAGAGGCCGTTTTCTCCGCATATGGTCATGAGGGTGTCGCGTGACGGATTGGTTCTGATTTTGATAAAAGTGGTATTCAGGGCTGTGTCATAGGTGGCAACTTTGGGGGTTTTTGACCAGTGTTGCTTGGGCAACTCCGCCTGCAAAAAAGGCCCACTCACACACCACATAAAGAAGAAAAAAGCACAATAAGTTATGGATCTATAACATGTTTTTGTGGAAAAAAGGCGCGCTGTCACCCCTGTGGGCGCAATTGTGGCAGATGTCATATTTTTTTGATTTAGCAATGTCTTTTTAATAACTCAAAGCTTTAATTACTTAAAAAAGAGAAAAATTTTCTGAAAATAAGAAAAGATTTTGGGTGTTCTATGCGTGAAAAAAGTTTTTTAGGGCTGAATCCTCAAGGGTTTCATCGTGTGGTTTACCAAGAGTGGGGGGAGCCTGATAACCCTCAGGTGGTGGTGTGTGTGCATGGGCTCACGCGCAACAGTGGTGATTTTTTCTGGCTGGCAGAGGCCTTGTCCAAGCATTTTCGCGTGATTTGCCCGGATATGGTGGGCCGGGGGAGAAGTGATTATTTGCGAGATGCCGCACGTTACACCTATCCACAATATATGGCAGACCTGAACGTTTTGTTAGGGCGCCTTGATGTGGAGCGTGTGCACTGGGTGGGCACCTCGATGGGCGGCTTGATTGGGATGATGATGGCCAGTTTGCCCCAAAACCCCATCAAGAAAATGGTGCTCAATGATATTGGCCCTTTCATTCCCAAAGAGGGGCTGCAGCGCCTGATGAAATATGTGCCTAAAAACCATGCCTTTGAGCAGTTTGATGAGGTTATTCAATTCTTGAAAAGCAATTTGTTGGGCTATAAAGATGTGACGCCGCTTCAGTGGAAGCAGATGGCCGAGCAAAGCGTTTTATGGGACGTAGTGAATAAAACGTGGAACACCAATTATGATCCGCTGATTGC
This sequence comes from Candidatus Hepatobacter penaei, assembly GCF_000742475.1. NCBI lineage: Bacteria > Pseudomonadati > Pseudomonadota > Alphaproteobacteria > Holosporales > Holosporaceae > Hepatobacter (SeqCode) > Hepatobacter penaei (SeqCode). Next base: position 157,075 of record NZ_JQAJ01000003.1, read on the forward strand.
CTCCACCATCAGCACAAAAGATGTGGTGGATATTGATTTCTGGAAATATTGGGAAAAACTGTCGTGCCCGGTGTTGGCGTTGCATGGCGCAAACTCAGACATTCTGCGTCAAGATACGGTGAATCAAATGGCGTGTAAGCCAGGTGTGAAAACCCACTCTTTCCCCAAGCAAGGCCATGCGCTCTCTCTGGCCACGTCTGATCAAATTAACCTTGTCACTGAGTTTTTACTAAGCGCGTGATGTGCATTGCTGCGTGGGCATCGGCGTGCGGATAGATGACAGGGGTATTGGGGGCCTGTAAGATGAGGCAGGACTCCTTTTAGGCTCACAAAGTCGTTATGAACGCAAGTGGGGCTTTAACAGATGCTCTGTATAGCTGTGTTTATGCATGGGGGCCACGGGCGGGTCTTTTTGGACAATATAGCGCCATTTTTTTTGCTTGGCATAGTCAATGGCTTTTTGCTTGGTCTTAAATTTCAAGATCACTTCTTGACAGGTATCTTGTTGCGAATGCCAATGCATGGAAGGGTCAATCATCATTTTTGATGACGCCTGGAACACCAGGTGCCATATCTCTCGATGCATGCGGCCAGACTGTGTGGGTGATTTGGTGGGGCGAAAAATAATAACGTCATGCATGGTGGGCGTGAAAAAAAAGATGCATCTTGGTGGGTTTTTGATTAGGATAAGCCAAGAGGTCTTAAACGTGTCTTTACGTTGATTCAAACAAGCTCCAACTTCTTGATTGTGCTGTCTTCTCCTTCAGGGGCAGGAAAAACCACCCTGTGCAAAGAACTCTTGCGTTTGGATGACAACCTCAGGTTGTCTGTCTCGGCGACGACGCGGCCCATGCGTGAGGGGGAGGAAAACGGCCGAGATTACCACTTTCTTGCGCGGGATGATTTTCAGCGGGATGTCCAGCAAGATTTGTTCATCGAGCATGTTGAAAGTTTTGGTCATTTGTATGGCACGCCCAAAAAATCTGTGGGTGAGTTTCTCAATCGCGGTTTTGACGTGTTGCTGGATGTGGATTGGCGTGGTGGTGAACGTGTGGCTCAAGAGTGGCCTGGCCGCTGTGCCCGCATCTTTATCTTACCGCCTTCCCTGGAGGCGTTAGAAAGCCGTCTGTTATCCCGCGGGCTTGATGATGAAAGTGTCATCAAAAAACGTCTCGCGCGGGCTGAGGATGAAATTCCTCACTGGATTGATTATGATTATGTGGTGGTGAATGATGAGCTTCCCGATGCGATTGAAGACCTGATGGCGATTGTTCGGGCGGAGCGTCTTAAGGCCAAGCGTTTTCATGCCTATGTGTGATGAACAGGTGCTTGCGTATGGGCGGCAGTTTTGATACCATGGGGCGTGTTTATGTTGAAAAAGGGCGACTGTGTCTAAATTAAAAACCAAGAGTGGTGTGAAAAAGCGATTTCGTTTGACGGGCTCGGGCAAGGTTATTATGGGCCAAGCCGGTAAGAGGCACAATTTACGTAAACGTTCGATGGATATGAAGCGCGGTGCCCGTGGCACCACATGTATGAAAGAGTGTGACAGCCGCTTTGTGAAGCGTTATTTCATGCCTTATGGTGTGAGTTAGGGGGTTTTTGTGGCAAGAGTAAAACGTGGTGTTCAAACCAAACAAAGACACAAAAAAGTATTGCAGCGTGCGAAGGGCTATCGGGGGCGGTCAAAGAATTGCTATCGCTTGGCTTTGCAGCGTGTTGAAAAGGCTCTTCAATATGCCTATCGTGATCGCCGGTGTCGTAAGCGCGATTTTCGTGGTCTGTGGATTCAGCGTATTAACGCGGCGGCTCGCCTTGGGGGGATCACCTATGCGCGCTTTATGGCAGGCCTCAAATCTTTGGGGATTGACCTTGACCGTAAAATCTTAGCCAGTCTTGCGGTGGAGGAGCCTGCCTCTTTTGCCTCTCTTGTGGAGAAAATTAAAAAAGGCGCATAAATGTTGACGTAAGGGGGCAAAATGTTGCGTTTTGTTCTTTCTTTCAAACATTGGTTCTTATTTTTGACCTTCTTTCTCGTGTTGGGGTACTTAGGGTTTCACTTTGTCGAAGGTGACCTTGGCCTGCGTTCGTGGCAGCGCCTTGAGCGTGAGCGTCGCGCTGTCTCTGATCATCTTGTGGCAGCTCAACAAGGGGTCCAAACCCTTGAGAAACGTGTGGGTCTTTTGAAAGGGCGTATTGACCGCGATCTTCTGGAAGAACAGGTGTTTCGTCACTTAGGGTATGTGCGTCCAGGGGATCTTGTTTTTTTCGATGAACCCAGCGCGTAATCATCCCTCATTTCCACCCTTGGCGGTCGATTTTGATGGCACCTTGGTGCAAGAAGAAACGCACCGCGTGATCTTAGGTTATGCCTTCACGCGCAGGCCTCATCTTTGCGTGCATGCCTTCTTTTTGCTTATCACTCAGGGTGTGGCTTCAGCAAAATGTTTTTTGGCATCTGCGGTATTGCCCCGTATGAACCCTGTGTGGACGCTGCGCTCTGATCTTTATCGCTGGCTTGTGGAAGAAAAAAAGCGGGGACGGTCTTTATTGTTGGTGACAGGGGCGCCTTTGTGTGTGGTGACGTGGCAGGAGCATTGGCTCCACCTTTTTGATGATGTGCTGACCTCTTTTCCTGGATGCAATATGGTGGGTCAACAGAAAGCCGCGCAGTTAACGGCACGTTTTGGGGAAAAAGGGTTTGATTATATAGGCAACAGCTGGAAGGACCGCCATGTCTGGCGTGTGTGTCGACAGCCTTACGTTGTGGCCCCTTCACGTGGCCTTAACAGGTGGATGGCTCGCTTTATGTCTCCTTTTTGTCTATGGGCAGAAGACGGCTGGAAGAAGGGGGGCTTGCAAAAAAACGGCGGAAAAAACCTTCGGCGCATGAAGCCTTCAGCACATTAGGCGCGTTGCCAGGACAGGTGAGGCCTTTCGTGGCTGTGTGCCCGGTCTTTTTGTGCGTAGCGCAAGCGAAAATGTCCACCTTTGCGGATGGGGAGCCAATCAAGGGCTTTTTCAAAAGCATGGCATAACGACGGTGCCCTGCCAATGGTAGCTGCAGAAGAAAACACAAGGCCGTGCTCAAAGGTGAGGGTCAAAAAGGTATCTTCAAGCAAGGTTTCGATGTCTTGGTCTGTGTGCACGTGCCCTGGAGGCAGGTGGTTATAGGGCGGTTGGTGCCAGGCAGGATGGTCTTCGGGCACCAGCATCACAAGCTTGCCATCAGGGGCGAGCATGCGCCATACCTCTCTTAAAAAATGTGTCGGAAAGGTGGTGTATTCAAAGCTGTGAAAAACATACACATAATCAAATGTGCGATCCTTGAGGGGAAAGGGGGCATGATCATCCAAGGGCAGCGTAGGGTAAGCGTGTTGGGTGTCCATGAGTAAGGGTCTGGGTGTCAGCGCCACTTTATGGGCCGTGGTGATGGCGTCGAAAAAAGGTTCTACATAGCCAACGCCAAGCACGTTGTGGGTGGGCGGATGTGCGGGAAGTTTCAGAGAAGACATAATGGCTTGCCGGGTAAAGCGTCCCACAGGCGTGTCATAAAAAGATCGGAAGTTCTCAAGATTCATGGGATCAAAGCCATCCATCGCCAAAAACGATGGCCCAATCTATAGCAATACTTTTAAAAAAAGTCTACTCTAAGGGGGCTAAGGTACGATCTTTGAGAAGCACAAGACCGACAATGGCGCCAAGGCTTGCCACCATCAGATAAAAAGCGGGCGCCAATAAAGAGGAAGATACTCCAATCATCCACGTCACCACAAAAGGGGCGCTTCCCCCAAAGATGGCCATACTCAAATTATGCGCGATGGATATGCCCGAATACCGCACGCGCGCAGGGAATGATTCCACCAACACCGCAGGGATTACCGCAAAATAGGTGCCCATAAGAAAAGAAATCACCATTTGACAAAACGCAATGGTGTAAAGATCGCCCGAGAGAAATCCATAAAACAAAGGAATGCTGAGAAAAAGAAAGCCAAGCGCAGCCCCCAGCATCAAAATCTTGCGACCCATTTGATCAATGAGAGAGCCCGAAAAAAGAATGCCCAAGCCAAACACCGCCATGCTCAGGGTGCTGATGGTCAGTGTTTGCGTCCGGCTTAGCCCGATAAACTGCTCAAGATAGCCCACTAAAAAGGTCACCACGATGTAAAATCCAATGGCCACCAAAAGATCGATAAGAAAAACGGTTATAAGGCTTTTTCTGTGACGTGTAAACAGCTCTTGATAAAGCAGACGCGCTTTGGGTTTGTGCTTCTTTTTGGAAGATTCAAAGGCTTTTGGGTCGCCTAACGCTTGGCGCATGTAAGAACCCAGCCATCCGCCCAGCAGGCTCAAAGAAAAGGGCACGCGCCATCCCCACGTGCTTAACTCGCTTGGAGATAAGGTATAGCTCAAAAGGGCCGCCAGCCCGGATCCAAGGAGAATGCCTAAAATGGCGCTTAAGGGGGCAAAGCTGCCCCAAAATCCTCGTCGCCGGCCTTCGGCGTGCTCGACAATAAAAATAATAGATCCTGTAAATTCCCCGCCCATAGAGACACCCTGCAGCAAGCGAATAATGGTCAGCAAGAGGGGCGCTCCCCATGCAATGTGCTCATAGGTGGGCAGACACGCAATGGCAAAGGTGGGGAAAGACATAAGATGGATAGACCACAATAACGCCGTTTTGCGCCCCACACGGTCACCAATATACCCGAAAATCAGGCCGCCCAAGGGACGCATAAAAAACCCTGCGGCAAAGACGCCATAGGTGGCCAACAAGGAGGTGACCATATCGCCCGTGGGGAAGAAAAGTTTTGCCAAAAGGGTAGAAAAATAACCATAGAGCGCAAAGTCATACCACTCAAGGGCATTACCAATCATGGAAGAGAGCACCACTTTGCGGAGACAGGTCTGTTGTTCGTCCTTGGCGGCGGTTCTTCCTTCATTATCCGTAATATCTAAAAGAGACATATACTTCCTGATCATGGGGTAAGTAGGAACCATCATAAGGAATCAAAAGACGACCTGCAAGAAGGGAGTTTTTTCTTACATATCTGCGGGGGTTGTCTGTGATCTGTTGATTTCTTCAATAGTTAACAGTGTGTTGAGGTGTTTTTTTGCCGTCAAGATCCATCAATTCTTCGCAAGGCGTGATCTTTTTGTCGAAAAAGCTGTGGTTTTTGTGGGGTGTGGTCTTGACGTTGGGGGACGAGGGTTCTATCCTGAGGTTAATGAATAAATCCTTAAGGGTTGTGGCTTTTGTTTGCAATAGGTGTTGGGCATGCCGACGATTAACCAATTGATTCGTGCGCCGCGTAAGGTGCGTGCACGTCGTTCTAAATCTCCAGCTCTTGTGGGGTGTCCGCAAAGGCGCGGTGTTTGCTTGCGTGTGACGACGGTGACACCAAGAAAGCCTAACTCGGCTCTTCGTAAGGTGGCGCGTGTGCGTTTAAGCAGCAAGTATGAAGTTACGGGCTACATTCCCGGAGAAGGGCATAACCTGCAGGAACACTCTATTGTTTTGTTGCGTGGGGGGCATGTGCCCGACCTTCCCGGCGTTCGTTATCACGTGGTGCGTGGCGCCTTGGATACGCAGGGTGTGAAGGATCGTAAGGAAGGTCGTTCCAAGTATGGTGTGAAGAAAGGGAAGGGCTGATCGTGCGACGTCATAGAGCGAAAAAAAGAAAAGTTTTTGTCGATCCAAGTTGTGAAGATGAGGTGATGGTGCGTTTTGTCAACGCCCTGATGTGGCGCGGCAAAAAATCCTTGGCGCGTGATCTTTTTTATGGCGCGCTGGCCAAAATTGGATCTAAAGAAAAAACAGAGAAAGAGCTTTTTCACGAAGCCTTGGCCAATGTGAAGCCGGCCCTTGAAATCCGTTCCCGTCGTGTGGGCGGGGCGACCTATCCTGTGCCTGTGCAGGTAAGGCCAGAGCGTGCCCAAGCATTGGGTATTCGTTGGCTAATTCACAGTGCACGCAAGCGTTCAGAGAAAACCATGCTTGAGCGCCTGGCAAACGAATTTAAAGATGTTCTGGCGGGGCGTGGTGGCAGCGTCAAAAGGCGTGAGGACACGCATAAAATGGCCGAAGCCAATCGGGCCTTTTCTCACTATCGTTGGTAGAGGGGGCGCGTTAATCTATTATGTCTTCTCAAAGAACGCCGCTTTCTGACTATCGCAATATTGGCATTATGGCCCATATTGATGCGGGCAAAACCACAACCACAGAGCGCATCCTTTACTACACCGGCAAAACCCACAGAATCGGAGAGGTTCATGAGGGTGAAGCAATCATGGACTGGATGGAGCAAGAGAAAGAGCGTGGCATCACCATCACGTCTGCGGCCACCACGTGTTTTTGGAACGACCACAGAATTAACATTATTGATACGCCAGGTCACGTCGACTTCACCATTGAGGTGGAGAGGTCGTTGCGTGTTCTTGATGGGGCCGTAGCTGTTTTTGACAGCGTAGCGGGTGTGGAGCCTCAATCTGAAACGGTGTGGCGTCAGGCCAATCGTTATCGTGTGCCGCGTTTGTGCTTTGTTAACAAAATGGATCGCATGGGTGCTGATTTTTACCGCTGTGTGTCCATGATTGATGACCGTTTGGGCGCAGTGCCTGCTGTGATCCAACTGCCGATTGGTGCCGAAGATCAGTTCAAAGGGTTGATTGATTTGGTGCGCATGAAGGCACTAATCTGGCAGGGTGAAGATTTGGGCGCTAAGTTTGATGTGGTGGATATTCCGAGTGACCTGCAAGAAAAAGCACAAGACTATCGCCGTGCCTTGATTGAGCGCGTTGTTGAACAAGATGATCAGGCCCTGGAGGCGTATCTTGAGCATGGCAAAGAGCCTGACGAGTCAACGTTAAAAGCTTTGATCCGTAAGGGAACACTTTCTTTTTCATTCGTGCCTGTGTTGTGTGGTTCTGCTTTCAAGAACAAGGGTGTTCAGCCCTTGTTGGATGCGGTGATTGATTATTTGCCCTCACCTTTGGATGTGCCGGCGGCTGAAGGCTCAGATCCGCGTGATGAGACTGTCAAAATTGAGCGTAAGCCCCAGAAAGATGAACCGTTCTCGGCGCTGGTTTTTAAAATTATGACGGATCCTTATGTGGGGTCCTTGACATACATACGTATCTATTCTGGCAAGCTAGAGTCGGGTTCTTATGTATATAACGTGGCCAAAGACAGGAAGGAGCGTTTGGGTCGCATGTTGTTGGTTCATGCTAATAATCGCGAAGACATTACTGTTGCTGGCGCCGGTGACATTGTGGCGCTGTGCGGTATGAAGGGGGTAGTCACAGGAGATACGTTGGCTGATCCCGCATCGCCAGTGGTGCTTGAGCGTATGGAGTTTCCCGATCCGGTGATTGAGGTGGCGGTTGAGCCTAAAACAAAAGCAGATCAAGAAAAAATGGCGGTGGCTTTGGGGCGTTTGGCAGCTGAAGATCCTTCGTTTAAGGTGGCTACCAATGTGGAGACAGGCCAAACCTTGATTAAAGGTATGGGTGAGCTTCACCTTGAGGTGTTGGTGGATCGCATGCGGCGCGAGTTTAAGGTGGAAGCCAATGTGGGCGCGCCTCAGGTGGCCTATCGCGAAACCATCACCAAAACGGGATCCATTGATTATATCCACAAAAAACAGAGTGGTGGTGCGGGGCAGTTTGCGCGCATTCACCTGACCTTTTCTCCCCTTGAGCCGGGTGAAGGGTTTGTGTTTGAAAGCAAGATTGTGGGGGGTGTGGTGCCCAAAGAATATATTCCATCCGTGCAAAAAGGGCTTGAATCGGCCATGGCGTCTGGGGTCTTTGCGGGCTTTCCGATGACGGACTTTGAGGCCAAGTTGACAGATGGTGCCTATCACGACGTTGACTCTAGCGCGCTGGCGTTTGAAATTGCGGCGCGGGCCGCGTATCGTGAGGGTATTATAAAATGCGCGCCGGCGCTTTTGGAGCCTGTGATGAAGGTGGAGGTTACCACCCCTGAGCAATATATGGGGGATGTGATTGGTGATCTCAATTCGCGGCGTGGCCAGATGGGTGACATGGGGGAGCCTGTGGGCGACACCCGGGTCATCAATGCCTTGGTGCCGTTGGCGGAAATGTTTGGTTATGTAAAGGATTTGCGCTCGCAGACAAGTGGTCGCGCGACCTATTCCATGACATTTGATTGTTATAAACCAGTGCCTCGTCAAGTTGCTGAAGAAATTCGTTCAAAAACATGATTGAGATTTTTTTAAACGGGCGTTAGTGTTAACCTAGGAGAGATCAAAACTTTAGAGAGGTTTTTGGAAAATGGCGAAAGAAGAATTTAAGCGGACGAAGCCGCACTGTAACATTGGCACAATTGGCCACGTTGACCATGGAAAAACATCGTTGACAGCGGCGATTACAAAGGTGTTAGCAGAGTCTGGTGGCGCTGAATTCCAGGCTTATGATGAAATTGACAAGGCGCCTGAGGAAAAGGCCCGCGGCATCACCATCTCCACAGCTCATGTGGAGTATGAAACAGGCAATCGTCACTATGCCCATGTGGATTGCCCTGGTCATGCTGACTATGTGAAAAACATGATCACCGGTGCGGCGCAGATGGACGGCGGCATTTTGGTGGTGTCGGCCACGGATGGCCCGATGCCTCAGACACGTGAGCACATTGTGTTAGCCAAGCAGGTGGGTGTGCCGGCTTTGGTTGTGTTTCTTAACAAGGTGGATCAGGTGGATGATCCTGATCTTGTGGACCTTGTGGAGATGGAGGTGCGTGAGCTTCTTTCCAAATATGAATTCCCTGGTGATGATGTGCCGGTGATTCGTGGCTCAGCCCTATGTGCTTTGGAAGGCAAAAATCCTGAGATTGGCAAGGATGCCATTTTAAAATTGATGGAAGAGGTGGATAGCTTCATCCCCCAGCCCACGCGTGATGTGGACAAAGACTTCCTCATGCCTGTGGAGGATGTGTTTTCCATCTCAGGTCGCGGCACGGTGGTGACCGGTCGTGCGGAGCGTGGTTTGGTAAACTCTGGTGATGAGGTGGAAATTGTGGGGATTAAAGGCACCCAGAAAACTACTGTCACGGGCGTTGAGATGTTCCGCAAAATTTTGAATCGTGGTGAGGCTGGTGATAACATTGGATTGCTGCTTCGCGGCGTCAAGCGTGAAGATGTGGAGCGTGGTCAAGTTGTGGTAAAGCCTGGGTCTGTCAAACCTTACAAAAAGTTTGAGTGCACAGCCTATGTCTTGAAAAAAGAGGAGGGCGGGCGTCATACTCAGTTTATGAACAATTATCGTCCCCAGTTTTATTTCCGCACCACAGACGTGACGGGGTCTATCACCCTGGCGGGCTCTGAAATGGCTATGCCTGGTGACACGGTGAAGATGACGGTTGAGTTGATTGTGCCTGTGGCGATGGAAGAAAACCTTGACTTCGCTATTCGTGAAGGTGGCCGCACCGTGGGTGCCGGCGTTGTGACAAAAATATTGGATTGAGCTAGAGGAGTTTTTGTGTATAGTCGAGGCGTTTTATGTTGACGCAGAAAAATGTTGCCATCCGTCTTAAGGCGTATGACCATCGCGTTTTGGATCAATCTTCTTCCAAGATTGTTAAGACCTTGACGCGCGTGGGTGCTTCGGTCAAAGGGCCGGTGGCACTGCCTCGCTCTATCCGACGTGTCACTGTGTTAAAGGCGCCTCATGTAGCCAAGAAGTCGCGTGAACAGTTTGAAAAACGGTTGTGCCGTCGTGCTATTTATGTCTCTAATCTCACCCCCCAGGCTGTGGAAGTTTTGATGGACCTAGACCTGCCGGCGGGTGTGCGTGTTGAAGTGAGGAGCTGATATGCGTTCGGGAATACTGGCTAAAAAACTTGGGATGTCTCGTCTTTTTCGTGAAGATGGGGTGCACGTGCCTGTCACGTTGTTGAGTCTTGATGATTGCGTTGTGGTGTCTCACAAAACAAAGGATCGTGATGGATATAACGCCTTGCAGGTAGGCAGTGGGGTGGTCGCCACAGCCAAGCTTGCCAAGCCGTTGCGGCGTGCCTTTGAAAAAAACGAAGCATTGTCTGAAGGGCGTCGCAAGATGGTGGAGTTTCGCATTGATGAGGACCATTTTCTCGACCCTGGGCATGTGTTTTCTGCTGACTATTTTTCTGTGGATGCGCGCGTGGATGTGACGGGGACGTCTAAGGGTAAGGGATTCCAGGGGCCGATGAAGCGCCATAACTTTGGCGGTCTGCGGGCGAGCCATGGTGTTTCTATATCTCATCGAAGTCATGGATCTATCGGTCAGCGCTCGTTTCCAGGCAAGGTTTTTAAAAACAAGAAGATGGCTGGGCATATGGGTGACGCGCGCGTCACTGTGCAAAGTTTGCGTGTGGCTTTTGTGGATGTAGACAAAAAGTGGATTGCGCTGGAAGGTGGGATCCCTGGGCCTCGAGGAAGCTATGTTATGGTCCGTGATGCTGTGAAAAAGTCGTTAGCGTCTGCGGTGTAGGGGGATTTTTGTGAAAGTTTCAGTTTGCAGTATTGAAAGTAAGGAAGTTGGTCACCTTGATCTTGACCCGCGTGTGTTTTTGCGTCCTTTGCGTTCAGATATTCTTGCCCGTGTGGTGCGCTGGCAGCTGGCTAAGCGTCAGGCCGGCACGCATCAAACGAAGGGTATTTCAAATGTCTCGGGCACGACGCGTAAGCCTTATAAACAAAAGGGCACAGGTCGCGCGCGTCAGGGAAGCCTGCGCTCTCCGCAGTTTCGAGGTGGCGGTATTATTTTTGGACCACAAGTGCGTTCTCACGCTCATGCGCTACCAAAGCGTGTGCGCCGATTGGGATTGTCGGTCGCACTTTCGGGCAAGTTGGCTGAACAAAAACTTGTGGTGGTTGATGCGTTGACCTTTGCTTCGCACAAAACACAAAAGATTGACCAGTGCCTGTCCTCGTGGCAGGGGCGTCTTCTTTTTGTGGCGGCGGGTGAGCCTGATGCGCAGTTTGTCAGGGCCGTGCGTAATTTGTGGCGCGTGAATATATTGCCGGAAAAAGGTCTTAATGTTTATGATATTTTACGTCATGATTACATCATGGTGGAAAAGCCGGCTATCAAGTCTTTAGAGGAGCGTCTTGTATGAGGGGCACGCAGTTTAAAAAAAGCTATCAAGGGCCGTCGGTGTCACGACTTCCCTATATTTTGCGGGGGCCTATTGTGACAGAAAAATCCACGATGGGCACACAAGGCGGCCGCTATACCTTCAAAGTTGATCGCGGTGCAAACAAGATCGACATCCAAAAGGCTGTGGAACATTTTTTTGGTGTGGATGTGGTGTCTGTGAACACCTTAAACCGCGTGGGTAAGAAGCGTCGCTTTAAGGGCGTGTTAGGTCAGACCTCGGGAATGAAAAAAGCGGTGGTTCGTTTGAAAGAGGGCCAGGTGATTGATGCAGAGGGGGGTGAGAAGTGAGTTTAAAGGCTTACCGTCCCACAACACCAGGCCAACGAGGAACAGTCCTGGTCGATCGTTCTTTGTTATGGCGGGGGCGTTCTATTAAAACGTTGACAACGCGCATGGCCAAAACGGGCGGGCGTAATGCTGTGGGCCGTTTAACGGCGTATCATCGTGGCGGCGGTCATCGCAAGCTTTATCGATCTATTGATTTTAAGCGTATGCACCGCGATGTTGAGGGGCGTGTGGAGCGGGTGGAGTATGACCCTAACCGCACGACGTTCATTGCGTTGGTTCGTTATCCAGACGATGTGTTGTCATATATCTTGGCACCGGCTAAATTGGGTGTGGGTGGCGCTGTGGTGGCCTCTGAGAAAGCCGATATCCTGCCAGGCAATGCGTTGCCGTTGCGGGCCATTCCTCCGGGAACCTTTGTTCATAATGTGGAGATGAAGCCCGGTAAGGGGGGGCAGATGGCGCGTGCGGCGGGTGCATTTGCACGTATTATGGGGCGTGATGAGGGATATATTCTTTTGCGGCTGTCCTCAGGTGAGATGCGCCGTGTGCCGGAAGATTGCTGGGCCTCTGTGGGTGTGTTGTCAAATGCGGATCACAAAAACATCTCTTTAGGAAAAGCGGGGCGGAACCGTTGGCGTGGGCGTCGGCCTTGTGTGCGTGGTGTGGCCATGAACCCCATTGACCATCCCCATGGTGGTGGTGAAGGCAAAACATCAGGGGGGCGTCATCCGGTGTCTCCGTGGGGTTTGCCGGCTAAGGGGAAGCGGACACGCAAGAACAAGCGTACAGATCGTTTGATTGTTAAGAGACGTAAGTAAGGGGTAAGAAGCGTGGCGAGATCAGTTTGGAAAGGTCCTTTTGTTGATGGCTATCTGCTGAAGAAGGCGGATGCTGTGCGTGAGTCGGGGCGTAAAGATGTCATTAAAACGTGGTCAAGACGGTCAACCATTTTGCCTCAGTTTGTGGATTTGACATTTGCTGTATACAATGGTCGCAAGTTTATTCCTGTGTTTGTTACCAAAGAAATGATTGGTCGCAAGTTTGGCGAGTTTTCGCCCACGCGCACTTTTTTGGGGCACGCAGGTGACCGTAAGGCGAAGCGAGGGTAAGGGTTGACGTGAAGAAATCAAAGACAAAACTTTCTTTTGGCAAGCATGCAATGGCCTTAGGTCGGCGGATACGTGTCAGCCCACAAAAACTTAATCTGGTGGCGGCCTTGATACGTGGTCTTCCTGTGGAAGAGGCGCGTGTGCGTTTAGGGTTATGCTCGCGCAGAATTGCTCATGATGTTCAGAAAATTTTGATGTCGGCGGTGGCCAATGCAGAGCACAATAAGGGGCTTGACCCAGATGCTCTTTACGTGACAGAAGCCACGGTGGGTCGTGCGCTTGTGATGCGTCGTCTTGACATTAAGGGGCGGAGTCGCTCTGGACGCATCGAAAAACCTTTTAGTCATTTGCGTGTCGTGGTTTCGGAGGCCAAAGCATAATGGGACAAAAAACAAATCCAATTGGTTTTCGTTTGGGGGTCAATAAGACCTGGGACTCTTTATGGGTGGACGAAAAAAATTATGCCAAGCTGTTGAAACAAGATCTTGAGGTGAGGCGCTTTTTGTTTGACAAACTTAAGCATGCCAGCGTTTCGTCTGTGACCATTGAGCGTTTGTCAAAGAGGCCGCGTGTGACGGTGCAGTCGGCGCGTCCGGGCATTGTAATTGGTCGCAGGGGCGGTGATATTGAAAAATTGCGTTTGGCCTTGTGCAAAAAAATTGGTGGGGATGTGAGCTTCAATGTGTTGGAGGTTCGCAAGCCTGAACTTGATGCCCAGGTGGTGGCGTCGGGGATTGCGCAGCAACTTGAAAAGCGGGCCTCTTTCCGTCGTGTGATGCGCAGGGCTATTCAATTTGCCATGAAATTGGGCGCGCAGGGGATTCGTGTGAATTGCTCGGGCCGCTTGGGTGGCGCTGAAATTGCGCGGATGGAGTGGTCTCGTGAGGGGTGTGTGCCGCTTCATAAGTTGAGGGCTCACATCAGTTATGGCACAGCTGTGGCGAAAACCACGTATGGCACCTGTGGTGTGAAGGTTTGGATTTATCTTGGGGATATCTTGGGCCATGGTGCCCCCGTGCCTCAAGAGGAAGGACAGACAAAATAATGTTATTAAGCCCTAAGAAAACAAAGTATCGCAAGGCCTTTAAGGGCCGCATCCATGGCAATGCGCAAAGGGGGTGTCAGCTTGCTTTCGGCTCCTATGGCATGAAGGCATTGGGGCCTGAGCGGATCACGTCGCGGCAAATTGAGGCAGCGCGGCGAGCGGTGACGCGTCATGTGAAGCGTCTGGGCAAAGTGTGGATTCGCATTTTTCCGGATGTTCCTGTCAGCAAAAAGCCTGCAGAAGTTCGTATGGGCAGTGGTAAGGGCTCGCCCGAGTTTTGGGTGTGCCGTGTGAAGCCGGGCCGTGTGCTTTTTGAAATTGAGGGGGTTTCTGAGGAAATGGCGCGGCAGGCTTTTGTTCTGGCGGGTGCAAAGCTGCCTATTCCTACGAAATTTGTGACGAGGAGAGGGTAGATGACGGTTTTTTTAGAGCTCATGAAAAAGAGCGCCACGGATCTGCGGGCGGAGTATCATGCATTGGCGCGTGAGGAAATGAACTTGCGTTTCCAACATGCGGCAAAACAATTAAAAAACACGTCGTCCTTGCGTCATGTCAAGCGAAAAAAAGCTCGTGTTAAAACAGCTTTGTGTGTTATTTTGGACAAAAAGGGGTAGCTATGGCGCGACGTGTATTGAAAGGAATTGTCGTTTCTGACAAGATGAATAAAACAATTCAAGTGCTTGTAGAGCGTCGGTTTGTTCATCCTGTTTATGGAAAGATTGTCAAAACACGCAGGAAGTATGCGGCCCATGATGAACAAAATGCGTTTAAGGTGGGGGATAAGGTTTCTATTCTTGAATCAAAGCGCTATTCGCGAACAAAAGCTTGGGAAGTGTGTGCTGAAAAGAATGGCTAGATGGATAATGAGACACACAATGTGGAATAGAAGAGAGGACGTTGTTGTATGATACAGATGCAATCGATTCTCCCTGTGGCAGATAACTCAGGGGCGAAGAAAGTTCAATGTATCAAAGTGTTGGGCGGCTCAAAGCGCTGGGCGGCTCACCAGGGTGATATTGTGGTGGCGTCTGTGAAAGAGGCTCAGCCGCGCAGCCGCGTCAAAAAAGGCGATGTGGTGAAAGCCCTTATTGTGCGTACAGTCTTTCCTATTTCGCGTCCTGATGGCACCAAAGTTCGTTTTGACAATAACGCGGTGGTGTTGCTGGACAATCAAAAAGCCCCTGTGGGGACACGTGTTTTTGGTCCTGTGATGCGTGAGTTGCGGGATGCAGGTTTCGGCAAAATTGTTTCATTGGCGCCTGGGGTTTTGTGATGACGTTTAAGTGGAAAATTCGCAAAGGTGACCAGGTGGTTGTGTTGGCTGGTAAGGACAAAGGCCGCAAGGGTGAAGTCTTGGAAGTGCTGCGTGATCGACACCGCCTTAAGGTTAAGGGTGTGCAAATGGTGGCGCGTCATCAAAAACCTTCGCAGGCTCATGCCAAGGGAGGGATTGTTCGTCAAGAAGCTTCCATTCATGTGTCTAATGTGGCGCATGTGGACCCTAAGACAGGTGGGCCTTCTCGCGTGGGGGTGAAGATGCTCAAAGATGGTAAGCGCGTTTTGTATGCAAAGCGTTCTGGTGAAGAAATTCGTTAACGAGAGGTTGTGGCAAACATTTTATGTCTTTTTTTTATGACTATTATCACAACACACTAAGGGATCAGCTGCTCAAAGAGCTGGGGCTTAAAAATGTAATGCAAGCACCTCGCCTGGAGAAAATTGTGCTCAATATGGGTGTGGGGCGTGCCGCGCAAGACAGCAAAGCGCTTGAATTGGCGCAGCAGGACCTGACCTCGATCGCGGGTCAATATGCACTTGTGCGCAAAGCCAAAAAATCAGTGGCGGGTTTTAAAATACGTGCAGGCATGGGCGTGGGCGTCTCTGTGACGCTGCGTCGCAAGCGTATGTATGACTTTCTTGAGCGTCTCATTGTGATTGCGTTGCCTCAGGTGCGTAATTATCAGGGGGCTTCGATCAAAAGTTTTGATGGTGCGGGCAACTATGCCTTGGGCATTCCCGAGCATACGGTGTTTCCCGAGGTGGATTATAATAAAGCGTCGTATGCTGTGGGGTTAGACATTGCCTTTGTGACGAATACGATGGATAATAAGGCAGCCTTCTTGCTGTTGAAGGGATTTGGTATACCGTTTAGAGGGACGTTATAGTGGCGAAAAAAAGTGCAATTGAAAAAAACCATTATCGTGAGCGTTTGGTGAAGAAAAATGCTTCCCGTCGCAAGCGGTTGAAGGCGTTGGCGGCAGATAAAAATGTGACGCTTCAAGAGCGGTTTCAGGCATCGTTAAAATTGGCACAGATGCCGCGTAATGGATCGCCTGTGCGTGTGCGTCGTCGCTGTTTTTTGACGGGGCGTCCTCGGGGCGTGTATCGAGAATATGGCATCTCTCGGATTGCTATTCGTGAGCTTGCGCTCTCGGGGCAGTTGCCGGGTGTAATTAAGGCAAGCTGGTAAGGAAAAAGACATGATCAACGACCCTGTAGCAGACATTCTTACCCGGATGCGCAATGCGATGCGCGTGGGGAAAGCCACCTGTCGTGCGCCGGCTTCGCGGTTTGCAGAAAAAATCTTGGACGTTCTCGTGCGGGAGGGGTATCTCCTGGGCTATGCACGACAGAATGTCAGGCAAGGTATTGATGAGTTGGTGGTGGACCTTAAATACGATAAGGGCCGCCCTGTGATTGAAGAAATCTCCCGGGTGTCTCGGCTGGGGCGTCGCTCGTATAGTCAGATTCGCCGCTTGCCGCGTGTCAATAATGGGTTGGGTATTTTTGTGCTTTCCACATCGAAAGGGGTGCTTTCGGACCGTGAGGCTCTTGCACATCATGTGGGGGGTGAAATTGTTTGTCGTGTTTATTGAGATGCATAGGAGACGCGTATGTCACGCTTAGGGAAGCGTCCTATTCCTCTGCCTCAGGGGGTGACCTGCTCGTTGCGCAGTGATGAGGTGTTGTTAAAGGGACCTAAAGGTGAGCACACACTGGCTTTGCCGGCGGGTGTTTCGTGTGCCTTGGATGGTGATATGGTAACGTTGCGTGGTGAGCAAAGCGGCCGTGGCAAGGTGTTGTGGGGCATGGCCTGGAGCTTGGTCAAGAACGCTATTCAGGGTGTGTCCCAAGGGTTTTCTGTTGATATGAAAATGGAAGGCGTGGGTTATCGTGCGGCGTTAGCAGGGCGGTCCTTGAAAATGCAGTTGGGGTTCAGCCATGACGTCGTGTTACCGTTACCTGAACATGTGAATGTGGTGGTCAAATCGCCCACAGAATTTTCTGTTGAGGGGCATTGCAAGCAAAAAGTAGGTCAGGTAGTGTCAGATATTCAGGCCTTCCGACCTCCTGAGCCTTATAAAGGCAAGGGCATTCATCGTGTGGGCCAGTATGTTTTGAGAAAAAAGGGTAAGAAAAAATGATCCGAGCGGGTGTCAGGCAGGAAAAGCGGAAAGAACGCAATCGCTTCCGTTTGCGACAGAAATCTGGCGGTCGTTTGCGGTTGTCTGTGTTCAGGTCCAAGCGGCACATCTATGCCCAGATTATTGATGATGAAGGGCATAAGACACTGGTGGCCGCATCATCTCAGGAAAAACCTTTGCGTGATCAGTCGCATGCTGGGTGTGACATGGCTGGTCACGTGGGTAAACTTGTGGCAGAGCGGGCGCGCAAGAGCAAGATTGACTGTGTTGTGTTTGATCGCGGTGGCTATCTTTATCATGGCCGTGTCAAGGCGCTGGCTGAAGGTGCGCGTTCTGCCGGATTATCGTTCTAGAGGATGACTATGACAAAAAATACATCAGGCCATAAAAAAGAAGAACGCAATACTGACCTTTTTCAAGAGCTGGTGGTGGTCAATCGTGTCACCAAGGTGGTGAAAGGTGGTAAGCGTTTTGGGTTTTCTGCTCTGGCTGTTGTGGGGGACCGCAAGGGGTGTGCCGGATATGGTTCGGGCAAAGCTAAAGAGGTGTCAAAAGCGGTGCGCAAGGCGATGGATCAAGCCACAAAGCACATGAGCCGTGTGCCCTTAAAGCAAGCGCGTACGCTTCATCATGATATAAAATGCTCTTACGGTGCCGCCCTTGTACAACTTCGTTCTGCAAAGCCAGGTACGGGGGTGATTGCAGGGGGCGCTATGCGTGCCGTTTTTGAAGCCTTTGGTGTGCAAGATGTGGTGAGTAAATCTTTGAAAAGCTCTAATCAACATAACCTTGTCAAGGCTACGTTTAAGGCGATGCACTCCATTTTGCCGCCGCGTCTGGTAGCACAAAAGCGGGGGAAACGTGTGGCGGATGTGTTTGTGTCTTCGGGAAAGGCGCGAACTTCGTCTGCGGACAAAAAAGATGTGTTAACACAAGAGGCGACCCATGAAGCTTAATGCTATCAAAGATTATGTTGAAGCGCGGAGACCAAGGAAGCGCGTGGGGCGCGGCGTTGGTTCGGGCAAAGGTAAGACGTGCGGCCGTGGTTATAAAGGCCAAAAGTCGCGAACCGGGGTGTCTATCAAGGGGTTTGAAGGTGGGCAGATGCCCATTCATATGCGGTTGCCCAAGCGTGGGTTTAACCCGCTCAAGAAAAGGCGTTTTCAAGAGCTTTCTTTATCACGATTACAGGCTCTCCTAGATCAAGGGGTTCTCTCTGCCAAGGAAACGGTGACCGAGGCGCTGTTGGTGGAGAAGGGCATTTTCAAAAAAGCATTTCATGGGGTGCGTGTGATTGGCAAAGCCGATCTGACACATCCTGTGAAGCTATCTGTTTCGGGTGTTTCGTCGTCTGTGCGGGATGCTGTGACAAAGTGTGGTGGTGAGGTATCTTAACATTTCATGATGAATGAGCGCGCCATTCAGTCAGCTTTTAATTGGCAAACGTTTTCAAGAGCCGAGGTTCTTAAAAAGCGCATTCTTTTTACCCTGGGCGTTCTTATTGTTTATCGTTTGTGCACCTACATTCCCTTGCCGGGTGTGAACCCGCAGGTGATGTTGGAGATCACGCGCCGTAATGCGAGTGGTTTTTTGGGCATGCTCGATATGCTCTCTGGTGGCGCTTTGGGGCGTGCGACGATCATGGCCCTTAACGTCATGCCTTATATCACGGCCAGCATTATTGTTCAGCTGTTAACTGCCATGATTCCTCACTTTGAGGCGTTGCGCAAAGAGGGGGAGACGGGGCGCAAAAAGCTCAACCAATACACGCGTTATCTCACTGTGGGGTTGGCCACGGCTCAGGCCTACACAACATCGGTGATGCTCGAAGGGTTGACAGGGGCCTCTGGGTCGCTTGTGTTTGACCCGGGGTGGTTTTTTCGCTTTGGTACGGTGATTACCTTGGTAGGGGGGACCTTTTTTGTCGTGTGGTTGGGTGAGCAAATTACGGCGCGCGGCATTGGCAACGGCTTGTCAATGATCATTTACGCAGGGATTGTGGCCAATTTGCCTCAATCAGCGATCCGTACCCTTGAATTGGGGCGCACAGGAGCCGTGCATATAAGTGTAATTTTAGCTGTGTTGGCGCTGTTGGTGGCGGTGATTGCTTTGATTGTCTTTGTGGAGCGTGGGTATCGTCGTGTGACGGTTCAATATCCCAAGCGTCAGGTGGGGCGTATGATGAGCCAGGGTGAGGTGAGCTACCTTCCTATTAAGATCAATAGCTCGGGGGTGTTGCCTCCCATTTTTGCCACCTCTGTGCTGATGTTTCCTTCGCTCATTGCCAGCGCCTCCTTTTTCAGCACCTCTTCTGTGGCGAGCACATTTTTACAGTATTTTGGGCGCGGGCAGGTGTTGTTTATCTTGCTATACGTGGCCTTGATTGTGTTTTTTGCCTTCTTCTATACAAGCATTGTGTTTAACCCTGAAGAAACGGCTGAGAATTTGCGTAAAAGTCATGGGTTTATTCCTGGATACAAGCCTGGAAAGATGACGGTGGATTACTTTGACTATTTGTTGACGCGTTTGACGGTGATTGGTGCGCTTTACCTGTCGTTTGTGTGTGTGTTGCCAGAGATCCTGATGTCCCAAGTGACTCTCTCCTTCTTTTTTAGTGGTACAAGTTTATTGATTTTGGTCAGCGTAACGATGGATACGGTAGCCCAGGTGCAGACGCATCTTATTTCCTATCAGTATGAAGGTTTGTTGAAAAATCGTTATCCTGGGGGAAAGTAAGGGGGTATGCGTATTGTTTTATTGGGGCTGCCGGGATCAGGAAAGGGGACGCAGGCACGCATATTGGCGGAAAAGCTCTCCCTTCCTTTGGTAGGCACGGGTGACCTGTTGCGGCGTGAGATTGAAAACCAAACGCCTTTGGGACAGCAACTCAAACCCATCATGGACCGGGGTGACTTTCCTCCTGATGCGCTTGTGATGGATGTATTTATGGAAAATGTCAAAGCCTTGCCCGGTTTTGTGGTGGAAGGCATCCCTCGGAGCCGTGTGCAGGTGGATTTGCTTGACAAAGCCTTTGCTGAGCATGACATGGCGTTGGATTTCTTATTTTACTTGGACCTTCCTCAAGAGGTGGCGCTGAATCGTCTTTTGAGTCGTTACATGTGCTTGTCTTGTGGCGCTACGTATGGTCCTAAAGATGGCAAAAAACGTGTGTGTGATTTTTGTGGTGGCACACAGTTTGGCCAGAGACGCGATGATGTGGAAGATGTGATTGTCAAGCGGTTAAAGGCACAACATCTGCGCGATCAAGACATTTTAAAAGCATATGAAGATCAGCCCTTTTTTCATCGCATTTCGGCGCAGGCGCCTGCAGATGAGGTGAGTCAAAAGATTGTGGATTGTCTAAAAAACTCGCCATGTGGGGGGTTTTAATGGAGGAAAGCGTGTGTTATTCTTTCTTTAAGCATAAAAGTATGGGTGCATAGTTGTGGTACGTATAGCGGGCGTTAACGTTCCAACGCAAAAGAGGGTCGAAATTGCGTTGCGATATATTTATGGGATAGGTCCGTCGTCAGCGCGCTCTATCTGTGAGGCCTTATCCATTCCGGAAGCGTGCCGTATTTCTGAGCTCAAAGACACCGATGTGTTGAAGATTCGTGAGCATATTGATGCACACTATAAAATTGAGGGTGATCTGTTGCGTGAGGTGCGTCAAAACATCAAACAAAAAACAGAGTTAGGTTGTTATTCAGGTCTACGTCACCGTAGAAATCTCCCGGTTCGGGGTCAGCGCACGCACACCAATGCACGCACCCGTAGAGGGAAGGCACGTCCTATTGCGGGCAAAAAATAAGAGGTTAAGGTTGTATGGCGTATCAACGTTCGTCAAAGGGCAAGGAAAAGAAGCGTAACATTACTTGTGGGGTGGTGCATATTTATTCCACATTTAACAACACGCTTGTCACATTGACTGATGTGCAAGGCAATGTCCTTTGCTGGTCTTCCTCGGGTGGAGCCGGTTTTAAGGGGGCCCGTAAGTCAACGCCTTATGCTGCGCAACTTGCCTCTGAAGCGATTACTCAAAAGGGTAAAAATTTTGGCCTCAAAAGCGTAGAGGTGTATATCAAAGGCCCAGGGTCGGGGCGTGAATCTGCGTTACGTGCGCTTAAGGGTGGATTTAATGTGACGTCCATTCGTGATGTAACGCCGATGCCTCACAATGGGTGTCGACTTCCTAAAAAGCGTCGCGGATAACTTTTTCAGAGGATGGGAATAAGGGAATGCTGAGACAAAATTGGCAACAAATGATTAAGCCTTGTAAGGTGAAGGTGAGTCGCGAATCCGACCAGGGTCGTCATGCGAATCTTACGTTTGAGCCCTTCGAGGAAGGTTTGGGGATCACGATCGGTACGGCACTGCGCCGTATTCTTCTGTCATCCTTGCGTGGCGCGGCAGTGACGGCCGTTCGCTTTAGCAATGTGTTACACGAGTTTTCGTCTATTCCTGGTGTGCAGGAGGATGTGACAAATATTCTGTTAAACCTCAAGAATCTTGACATTAAGTATGAAGGGTCTGGCCCTTGTCAGGTGCGTGTGCAGGCCGAGGGTCCAAAAACCTTGACGGCCGGCATGATTGATGGGGGAGGGAATGTAGACTTTTTATCTCCCGATCAGCCTATTTGTGTGCTGGGGAAGGACGCAAAGGTTGACTTTGAGCTCACCATTGAAACGGGGAAGGGCTATTCTTCTGTGGGGGATAGGTCTAAGGAAGACCTGGCTTTGGGCACCATCTTGGTGGATGCTATTTTTAATCCTGTCAAGCGTTGTTCATTTGTGGTGGAAAGCACACATGTGGCTCAGTTCAATTGTGATCGTCTCGTGTTGACGGTGGAAACTAACGGATCCATCAGCCCTGAAGATGCGGTAAGTGCTGCCTCGCGCATTCTTCAAGAACAGCTGGGTAAGTTTATTCATTTTAAAGATATTGAAGAGCCTTATGTTGAAGAGGTGGAAACAACGACCCCCCCCCTTTCTTTCAATGCTGATTTGTTACGTAAGGTGGAAGAGCTTGATCTTTCTCTGCGTTCGTCTAACTGTCTTAAGGCGGCTAAGATTGTGTATATTGGCGACTTGGTGTTGAAAAGCGAATCGGAGCTGCTAAGGACTCCTAATTTTGGTCGTAAATCATTAAGTGAAATCAGTGATGTCTTGAAAAAGATGGATCTAAGGTTGGGGATGTCTGTGGCTGATTGGCCACCAGAGGACATGGATGAGGCCCTCAAGAAATCAAAAGAGGCGCTGTCAACACGGGGTATGATCCCTCTTTCGCGAGGATAAGGATAGGTATGAAGCATAGGACAGGTCATGGCAAGCTGGGACGGCCTTCGCATCAGCGTCGTGCTCTTTTGATGTCATTAGCAAAAAGCTTGGTGAGTCAAGAGCGTATTGAGACAACATTAACAAAAGCAAAAGTGTTGAGACCTTTCGTGGAACGACTCATTTCTTTGGGGCGTCATGATACGCCGGGGGCGCGTCAGCGTCTTTTTTCTTTCTCCCATGATCGTGCCTTTTTGAAGAAGCTGACATCTGAGTTGCGGGTGCGTTATCAGAATCGTCCCGGGGGCTATACGCGGATTATCAAAAAGGGCTACCGTTTTGGGGATCATGCGCCCGTGGCGTTGATGGAGCTTGTGGACAGACCTCTTCCTCAACAAAAAAAGGCCTCTAGCAAAAAGACAACCTCCGTAGAGGAGTCACCGAAGTAGGGGACAGGTATGGGCGCTTCGTTTCTTGCCAAAAACCATCGCAGGCGAGACTCTTTGCGTGTGTACAAAGAACAGATTTGGCAAAAAGCACCGTCTCCTGATCAGATTCGTCACGTTTTTCCTAACGTCATCACCATTGTGGGCATGTGTCTTGGCCTTTCGGCCATTCGCTTTGCCTTTTCTCATTATTGGGAGTGGTCGGTGATGTGCATTTTGGCGGCCAGTGTGTTTGATATGGCGGATGGCCGCGTGGCTCGTTTTTTGGGGAGTGCATCTGATTTTGGTGCTGAACTTGATTCATTAGCCGATTTTTTGTGTTATGGCGTTGCGCCCGCGTTGGTGATTTATTTCCATTCCTTGTCGGCATGTCCGGGGCTGGGATGGGCGCTGTGTCTTTTTTTTATGACGTGTTCAGCGCTGAGGTTGGCGCGGTTTAACGTCTATCGTCTTTTGTCGAAAAAAGTTTCGTGGGGTGATTATTTCTCTGTCGGGGTGCCGGCACCGGGGGGCGCTTTTATTGCGTTGCTTCCCTTTTTCTTGCATTTTTCGTCCGGCATGGAGTGGATGTTTCCTTGGTATTTCTTAGTGACGTTGGCTTTGGGGGGCGGGCTGATGGTCAGTCGTTTGCCCACACTGGTGTTTAAGCGCTTTCCTTTTGCGAAGCACCGGCTACCCCTTCTTTTGTTGGGGGTGGCGCTTATCACGGGCGGTCTTTTTAGCATGCCGTGGGCTGTGATGACGGTGTTGACCGTGGCATATATAGCCTCAATCCCGTGGAGTTTTCTCTGGGTAAAGCGTCGTCGCCACCTCACACCCTCTTAGCTTTATCTTGCTTCTTGCCTCTTGCGCCGCAAGCTTACTTTTTCTAACCTCAAAGAGTGTGCCGAAGTAGCTCAGCTGGTAGAGCAACTGATTCGTAATCAGTAGGTCGGGTGTTCAAGTCACCTCTTCGGCACCAGGGTTAACCTGGCTTCCAGAGTTTTTCTATTTTTCCAAAAACGACATGGTCATCACATTGTCATCGACGTGAATCATATTGAGGCCTCTATGAGGGAGGGTATTTTGACATGATATCAGGACGGAGAAGCGCGGTGGAACAGACATGGGTCATGACGGACGCGGCACTCAGTTCAAAAGGCACGTGGCACTATAAGTCATGTTGATTTTTGCGACGGTAAAGCATCTTTTGGGAAGAGGGGAAAGAGGCGCAGTCTTTTATAGATCACTCTTTGCTTTTTTCAGTGGGCTGCGCCTTGCGGGCATCTTTGAGCTGGATGGCCGTCGATGGGAACTTCTGCGTCAGGGCCATGAGCTCGTCTCCTAAAGCCATTTTAAGGAAGTGGTTTTGGAGATATCGTTGGCCTTCAATCTTATGGCGCACCAAAGTACGGAACATCTCTTTCAAAATAGGTAAGGATGGCATATTCTCAGCGCGTTCCATGTGGCAAGGACCATAGGACTGGAGAATCTCACCTCCGTCATTGCGTACGTAGTCCATAAAAATCTCAAAACATCGAACGTTTGCCCTCAATGCATCAAAGAATGCGTCCACTTCTGCCTTATGCTTATCGAATCCCGGCATTTCATCAATGATATGAATGTGCGCACACGCTAATTTGAGGTGACCAAAATCGTGAACAATCGTAAAATTTTGCTTCAACGTATGAGTATCGGTAGGTATACACGCAAAACCTGACGCCGTTTTTTGTATCACTAAATGGCAACCCTTTGCAGGGGTCACCGTGGCCTGTGCCCAAAAATCTTGATACTTTTTTTGATCAAAAATCGGTTCAAAACGAAACCGCCTTTTTATATTCATGGACGTTTCGTAAGCCATGCGCTGGCCTTGTGCCAACAATGAGAGACCATGAACAGGTGTGCGCGCATGCACAACTTTTTCTGAGTCATGATATCGAATGACATCGCCATGATTGCGTGTGGGCCAGGCGATGGAAAACGTGAAATCATCGTCATGGATAAGTGGCCGCTGGCTAAACATGTCCAGCTCATTCTTACAAAACATTAACAGATCTTTATCCGCCTTCGGCTGGTGCGGCAGATCACCTGTGGGACGGAACATGATCCCTTCAAGCCCCACGGCCAAAAAAGACGATGCACAATCAGGACAAGCAGCCAAAAGGGTGAGGCGCTGCGCATTGTTGAGGTAGCGAAAAAACGCATCCCAAATCTCTGGCGGTAAATCCAGAATGTTAAGCGCTCTTGTCTCTTCTTCTGTTGCCTGATCCTTCTGTGGTGCCTTTAGATCCGCCACTGGCGTGGTCGTACTCGTGTCTTTCGCGGTCGCAAGCGTGACGTCAAAGGGACGTAATGGTCGATGGGCAGGCACAGGGTGGGGGTTCTCTTGACCTTTTTCAAAATAGCTAAGCGTAAACCATGGTCGCTCTTGTTCAGGGTGAGGAAAAGCAAATCCATTCATCTGAAGAATGTCCAACCAACCAAGACAATCGTGACCGGTAGAGCCCCACATATAATCGCCCATTTCAATACGCAGGTGACCTTCCTCAATGTAAGGCTTCATCCACAAGGGCATTGCATACATCCCAAACCACCTTAAGTGGAATATAGATCCCACAACCTCTCCAGACGCAACTTGCGATCCTTCCACAAGGTGCCTTGGAAAATGATCGATGTCACTTCGTCCCTCCAACCTTTTAAGATTCGGCATGGATACATTGGATAGTAGATTGAGGTCTGGATAGTCTTTGGGCAAAACGAGGTGACTCATCATATTCAGATCAACACCGGTAGGCAGTGGCTTGTGAAGCACCTTCATATGGAGCTCCAAAATTAAAGCAGCATCCTCAGGCGGCAGACCAAGTGCAGAATTTCGAAGCACGGACGTCCGGAAAATCTTGCTCTCTAAGGTTTGAAAAAGATGCGCAACAGATGACCCCACCCAATCTTTCTCAGCCAAACAATGACAATAGGACGCATCGCCCAAAGAAGCACACAGAAAGTTTACATAACCAACCAAAAAACTAGGTAAATTGACCTCTATGAATTCATATAACTGTCTACCTTCTGTCCGCCAACTCCCCATAAGTTTCAGAGTGACCTTTGCACAATCCTTAAGTGTCTCGAGTTCACTCATGGGTCCATACATTGGCGGGGTGGCCGACGAAGGTGCGGCTTCACCCATATCCTCTGCATCCCCACCAGGGTCAACATTGGGGCCTGCCCCCGCATGGGCCTCGATGTCATCCTCGCCTGGCAAAACTGCCATTGCGAAAGGAGAACCTAAAACAAGTACGCTCAAAAGCGCGACACAACGCATCATCATCCTAACCATCTTCTATGGAGAATGCTCCACTATTTTCTCATAGACATAAAGTGCCAAAATGATGCATTTTATCAATATATTATTGATTTTATTGTATTTTTTGTCAGCAATGATGTTGGTTTTTCGTGTATGTCAGGGGGTATGCAGGATGTAGCGTTTTATCATGGGCCTCGCTCTTTTCTGTGAGCACCCATACTCAAGCTCTGCTCAAGAAACAAAGGCAACTGCGGTTGAGGATACGCAAAACGTTGTGACCAAACATAAGAGCCATACGGCAAACAAGCTGCAGGAAGAGACGGGCCCTTCACTCACATGATGCCAACGACACTGGATAAAATGATGATTCAGGAGGAGGGGGTCTTGGGTTTCTTGAGGGCTTCTTGAGGCGTTTTGGCGAGCAGGTCAGAGGCAAAGATGGTTTCTCGAATTTGCGCCCCAAGATCGCCCACATGTTGGGGTGTGCTTGGCACAAAAATAACGCTTTTTTGTGAGGAAGAGCCCAAGTCTTTCAGCATATCCAGGTATTGCGTCATCATCACCACTTCCATGACGGATTGACGTGTCACGCCTTTAACGCCGTGCATCATGTCTTCCACAGAACTTTTCAGCCCTTCAATAATGGCATGTCGCTGACCTGCCAGTCCTTTGCCATGCAAAATGTTGGATTCAGCTTCAGCTTCGGCTTGTTTCACGCGAATGACCTTTTCGGCTTCCCCTTTTTCTTGTGCCGCCAGACGCAGACGTTGCGCTGTATTGATTTCATTCATGGCGCTTTTCACCTGTGCGTCGGGTTGAATGTCTGTGATGAGCACTTTTAAGATTTCATAACCAAACCCTTTCATTTGGGGCATCAAATCATCACACACGATATTGGCAATATCATCTTTCTTCGAAAACACATCATCAAGAATCATTTTGGGCACCTGTGCACGCACGGCGTCAAAAACAAAGGATTGGATCTGATCATCTGGAGATTCCAGCGTATAAAAGGCTTCGAAAATCTTGTCTTCAAGAATGCGGTACTGCACCGACGTCATCAGATTCACAAACACATTGTCTTGGGTTTTGGTTTCAACGGGGACATCCATTTGCAAAATACGCAGGCTCATGCGTCCCTTCACATGTTCAAAGAAGGGAATGAGGGCACGCAGCCCTGGGCGCGCAATGCGAGAGAAGCGTCCTAAACGCTCGACTACGGCCACGTTTTGTTGGCTCACAATGAAAAAAATGGCAGGCACCAATATGATCGCCACACTGACGACAAGTAACAATCCAGCCCAAAAAGGCGTTATGTCCATTCTTCACCTGCTTTCCTTATCTTTAAAACTTCTCTTAGGATAGGGCGCCAGCTCTTAAAATATCTTTAAAAGACAAAAAAATGAAAGGCTGTTGAGTTTTTGTGGGAGGAGTAGAGAAAGAGGAAAGAACTCCATTTCTCTATTGATTTTAGGGCCCTGCCTGCACAGGGTTGGCTATATCAGAACCGAGGGAGGGGGGAGAGAGAGGGCTTCTGGCAGCTGTGTCTTACGCCTTTGTCTCTGAAAAGGCCTCAACGAGCCCTCTGCGTCCTTACGCACACGAGCATAAAAAAGTTTGAGTAGTTTAAGGCGCGTCTCTGCAGGTCTTTTCTTGACCCCCGTCCTGGGTTTCCTGAGATCGGCTCCGCCCAACCGCCACTGGCGCGCAAGAATGGTGTCAAAGGAGTCGCACTTTGCGTTCTCTATTATATCCACAAGTGTTAGGAACGTTGTGGTGCGACCACGCCCGCCGCGACAGTGAATCAGAAGAACCGCACCTGGAGGAAGGGATTTATAAAACTGAAGGAAGGTATTGATTTGCTCTATAGTCGGAGGATAGTGATCGGGAACATGGAGCCTCAGATATTTAAGACCCTGAAGTTCTGTCCATGCGTGTTCTGAAAGGTGCTCTTGTATCGTACGATGGTTGACGCAGTTTCCCTTTGTCCCCCATGAAATAGATTGCCCCTTCATAAAAAAGTGAGTTTCTTTCCTTAAGTCCACGATCCCATAGAGTTGAGGGTTCTCTTGCAAGAGCATCTTCAGCTGTTTGAAAGATGGTTGAGGACTGCCGATGACCCGCAAACGTTGAAGGTTCTTGGTAAGCGTTGGGTTGCGTGGTGACAAAACGCGCAATCTGGTTTGGAAACGTTTGGCCGATGTGGGGTCTTTCACAAAACAAGGCGGCTTGGGAACGAGCGGTTTACCTTTCAAAAGACACCCTAATAGACCGAAAGTAAGAACTGCTTTCACCCAACGCATGCACGACTCTTTTGAGGCTCCTTATTCCAAGGATGTCAAATTTGCCTTAAAAATATCTTTTTTTGACAAAAGATGGATGAAGAGAGGGCCTCTCACGCCCTTGCCTCTAAAGGGTTGATTATGCTAGGGGGGCAGCTGCCGAACGTGCTTCTTTGGCGTTGTCCCCTTCGGGGGTCTCCACGATCGCCTCCTTTTGATTGGCTTGGCTTTGTGCTGATTCTTGATCCTGGGCTTCTGTGCGTTTCTTGATCGCATCTCTGGCATCGTTCCATTGATTGTGAATCTGTTCACTCATCATGCCCGCAATACGGGGGACACATAAAAAGCCTTCAATGCAATGACTTTTATCAGAAGTGAAGAAATTGTTCATTGTCACAATCACGCGTTCACTGGATGGGTCATAGAGGGCTGCCGTCAACGGGATTGCCTGGGGGGACTCACCCTCAGTATAGCCTTCCGCAGGGTGCGCTTTCACGATCAACTCCATGGGGAACGCCTCTTTTTGTTCATTTGATGCATTAAAGCTATAGCACGTGACGGGGACTGTGGGGCGCTTTTGAATAAGATCTAATATCTTGCCTCCACCAAATATGAAATGGTCATACTGTCTTGGTTGTTCGGGTAAAAAACGCAGCTTCACCCCAGCAAGGATGCCATGTTTCGTCATGGTGGAGCAGTTTTCCATCAACGACAGTTGATCATAGAAGGGCATATAATCACGGATGATCTTCTGAATCAACTCAGGCGGCAAAACCAGCAAAATGTTTGGCGTGGTCTCTCCATCAGGCACGTCTTTCTGGGTCTTCTTTTGTTCGATTGTTTTTTCCTCTGATGAAGGGGGGCAAAACCTAACACTTATATCCACAAGGCACCGCTGAGAAGCTTGAGGGCTATGGAAAAAATGATCTTTACCCTGAAGGGCCTCTTCAGAAAGGGGCACCAAGGCTGTGCTATGTCTTTTAATCAAAAGCGAAAGGGGACGCATGTCTAGCCTTGAGCCTCTTTCTTCCCAGGAGTGTGTTTTTTGCTTATAAAAAACAATTCTTGTTGGTTCGGGAACTTTCAGGCCATGCAGGGGAGCGCCTGGCATGATGCTTTCTGCAACCAGGGCCAAAAGATCATCTAAGCGAGCGTTGGGGAGAAAAGACACATCTTTCACATTGAGTGCAATTTTGACGTCATCACGTTGTCTGCCGCTATGACTGACCGCATGGTCGCAAAATGTGTTCCAGTCTTTGGCCTTCAAGGCTTTGCCTATGTTTGAGCCAGGAAGCCATTCACGATCATCTTTTGGCGAAAGGCGTAAAGAAAAAAGAGCGCTTTCTTTCTTAATTTCATAAAGGCGTCCAACACCGCCAACAAAAATTTTCTCTGTTGGCAATACCCATATCTCAACACTCAGAGCACATTTTCGAAGCTGCGTCATGGTGTCATCTTCTGGCCACGGTGCAAAGTGATAACGTGGCTTAGAGGCAGGGTGCGCAGAGGGCTGTGCCCCAGACTCAATGTCCCTGCCGTCAGCATCCATACCCAGGCAAGGGTGGAGAGAGGCCGTTATCAACACCCAAACTACTATTCTGTCAATTATTTTTGACAAAAAAATCAAAGCCTTATGTGGTCAGGATCGGTCTTTAAGAAGGTTATTGGGCCGTAAGGGTGGTGATGAGCGGGGGGAGCGCGTCGTTTGTGGCGCTAAGCTTTGTACCTTTGAGGATATACACAAAAGCTGGTAGAAAAGAGGGGGTCAAAGCCAGGAGGCAGCCACCCCTTTTCTATGGTTGTGCGTGATGTGAGATCAGGCAGGTAGGCTGTCGGGCGTTACAAAACTTGGTTTTTTGCGCTTACTTTTATCAACCCATGAGTTTGCAAAACACACAGCCCTGCCTAGCACGTTGCTGACATATTGCACGCCAAAAGGGGCTAGAGAATTGTAGGGCTCGGCGTCTAAAAAAAAGCATTTTCAAAATTGTTCCAGGACAGAACATTTTTGCGCTGCGTTGACCACAAAAGTTTCGAGAAGAATCCTTTTTTCTGGATGACGTTATCAATCACTGCTCCGCACCCAGATCTCATACACATCAAACCAGGCCCTGTGGCAAAAACGGTATAGCTTTGATCTTCCCCGTGGGCTTTTTTGGCGCCCAAAACACCTGTGTCTATCATGGCTTCATAGCGGGACAC
This sequence comes from Candidatus Hepatobacter penaei, assembly GCF_000742475.1. Lineage (NCBI taxonomy): Bacteria > Pseudomonadati > Pseudomonadota > Alphaproteobacteria > Holosporales > Holosporaceae > Hepatobacter (SeqCode) > Hepatobacter penaei (SeqCode). The sequence goes on from NZ_JQAJ01000003.1 coordinate 187,582, forward strand.
GATCTCCCACAAAATGCTTGACCAAAGCTCAGAAGAAGGGTGAGAAAGGTAGGGGTCGTTATTGTTATAGGGAAGACGACAGGCATGAGGCGTTTGGGGAATGGTTTGGGGAAGGGGTCTGACCTGAAAACCATCAAGATCGCAATAAAGGTTTTAGATTCAATATTTATTATCAATTTATTTTTAAATAATATTGAGCTATTTTTTTGAATTAATGATCAAAAATTTTATATACCTGCGTGAATCTGACCATTTTTTGCCTTTTATAAGGTAAGAAAATGAGCACCAAGGGAGGGATGTCAGGGAAGCCCTGTTGTTGTAAGAGGGCGCCGGTGTGAGCGCCCTTTGTGTTGTGATCCTAGCGCTTAATCGTCTTTGCAAGGAGAGAACGTGCCGTCTTGTTGCAGTTTGCGCATCTGGATCTGGGGATAATTGTGGCGTATTTGCGTGATGATGCCTGTCTCGCCTCCGTGATGCGCCGCACCATAGGTGATCAAAACAGGTGGGTGGCTGCCAGCATCACCCGAGGGTTTTGAGTAAAGACGCTCATTGAGTAAGTGCACAAAATATGTCGGAAACCAATGATTGTTTCTTAAGCTCAGGGCACAAGAATCCTGCATAAAAAGTTCGTTACCCAGCAAGTATTCCAATTCACACCGGTTAATCTCAAGGAGTTCTAAGGGTTTTTTTGTTCCAACCTTCTTGTGGGTGTTGGAAATAAAGCTTTCATAGTCATCTTGTATTGTTTTTAAGAGCTTGAAAAAGTCGTAGGGATTTAGAGGATTAGGCTCATTGCACTGGCTTAAAAGGAAGTCATACCTTTCTTTGTTTGTCTCCAGAGATGTCCTGTGCTTTTGTGGAAATAATGCTTCTATTTCCGCGTCTAAATTTAAATGCCCTTTCTGGCTTTCTTTGAGGGCAAACATTACAAACTGAACGAAAGAAGGGGGTATCTCATTGAGATTGACCTGTGCTAAAGCATTTTTCTTCACCTCTTTCTTGATGTTATCAGGCAAATAGGTGTCTGCCCAAGAGCTATACGCTTTTTCTAGCAGATTTTTTAGGACTTCCTTGTTAAACGCCTTTATTTGGCTAACATCACCCTTGGGATGAACTTCTACATACTCTTCTGGAAAATTAGATGAAAGATAGTTACCTGAAAAAGAGGCTATATGCAGATATGACCCTGAAGAGATTACATACGGTTGTCCTGGGGGCGTTGCAGGATACGGTGCTGGAAGAATCTCAACATAGCGCCCTGAAGAAAGCTTTCTATAAGGCCCTGGAAAAGTCCTTACATAGCCTTCTGAAAACGTGCCAACAACCTGTCCTGGGGAAATCTCCATATACTGTTCTGGAGGAATATTTATAAGCTTCCCTGGAAGAGAGTCTAAACATTGATTGATGCTGCTTGACCAATCCCATGGGTGGGTAACCTTAAGGGGGGGTGCGGGGCGCATGCACTCTTCTTTTGTGATCTCTCCTACGAAATGTGCCTTATCTTGGGAGGCAATGGCGCGAATCATCTTTTGGGTGTGGAGGGGTAAAATTTCCATCGTGAGTGGGTGACACGTGCCAAAGATATAGGTGTTAAGGGAGCGACCATGTTCATCCAACAGCTGATAGAACGCTGGGTTCATGTAAAACTGGAAATAACGCTTCATGCAGGGTTTGGCCAGCATTCGATCTTCTGTTGTGATCATGCTTGGTATAAGGGCATCGACAATAGGCGCGGTAGATTCTTTTCCTGTATGATCATGATGTTTCTTTTGACGAGGGAGGGGAGGTGCGTCTTCTCCGCTGTCGTTTGAGGGTAAAGCCTTTAAGGCGGTTGCGCCCTGTGCGGCAAGACCCAAAAGCAGTCCACATCGAAGGAGAGAAGACAATAAAAAATGATGACAAAACATCAATAGAATATCCATAAAAAACAGCTCCTTATCTTAAGAAGATTTTTTCTAAAATCTATCTTTTTTTAAAGAAATTTTTTTCTTAAGATCTCTTTTGCTGAACGCGTAAGGTGTTTTATAAAGATCCATGATGGCTTTGTAAGCATAGGTTTTGGCCGTGAAGGAAGGCAGATGATGGTGCGTTTCATAATACAAAGCTAAATCCTTTCGCGCTTGGGGGAGCATGCGTTGAATGGTTTTCCATAGGCGTTGTTCGTAGGAGCCTTGAGCGGCCCATCTTTGTAAACCTTGGGTGACTTCAGCCTCAGTATTATAGGCTTTCATATCAAGAGGTGGCAGCGCATGGGGTCTTTGTGCAATCAGACGAATCAGAGGATAAAAGTGGCAGAAGCGTGTTTCTGAGATAGGGTGATAAGTGCCCCCGCCGGTGTCTTGACCCATAGATGTGTCAAGAGCAGTGATGAGCTGCTGGACTGACAGGGGTAGGCTTGAGAATATGCGTTCACGCGTGGGCAATTGAATGGCACCTACCTTGATAAGGGTGCGCGTAGATGTGACCCGATAGACTTCCCATGCTTCTATGTCAGACATTTTGATACTCACAATAAAAAGATGCGGTGTTCCTTTTAGCCTCATGACAAGGGGTGATTTGCGTAAATCAGAATACAAAAGGGGTGTGCTTTTTTAACGTGCTCATGCTATGCCCATCATATTGAAAATATTATCTTTTTTGACATAACGTCGCCGTGTTTTCAATAAGCTTCTGATTTTTTGATAAGGAAGGAGATGGCACTTTTGATCCTGCCAGCTTTTGTCTTTTGGCTATGGCGCCTCTGCTTCTCTGTCTTGGCTATCTCTAGGTGCTAATCAAAATCTGAGGCTTTCATGTTTCGAGGTTTTCCATAATGTTCAACCACAGAAGAAAATTGATCCACCAGGCGTTGGAGTGTGTCTGTTTTGTGGGTGATGTAATTGAGAGTCAGGAGCCCTACGTCTTTTGTGTTCACGCCTGCTAACAAGGTGCACAAGGTGGCTTCTGGCTGAGGAGGAGAGGGGTGTCGATAACATCGCTCCCAATCATGGATGGTGATGCTCACAATGGGAAGGCTTTCGAGGTGTTTGAGGGGAGCCAAGGGGTGAGGCAGGGCATGGGCAGAATGGTGGGGGTCTGGGCTTTGTTCAAGAGGCCTCTCCGCCGGTGGCAACACATAGACACCATAGGCATCTTTTTGAAAGCAAGAAGAGCTTGCCCACCCTAAGGTCATGCGATACTGACCCTTTGAGGCCATATCTTGGTTCGAGTCAATGGTGCAACGCATGGGGCGAATGGAAGGATCTTTGGCTTTGACCATATGGCTCAGCGTTGCAAGGTGATCCAGCCCTATATCATCACTGGCCTGGAGTGCACAACCAAAGAGGAAAAAGCATAGCATAAGACGTATGACCCACATATTGTTGACTCCTGGGCGTTTTTGAGGGGAAAGATCTCGTTTCTGAAGCTTAGCGAAACGTGTGCCTTTGACCATAGCGATGTTTTTGTTGTTTGATTTTTAATCAAATTCAATTTAAATCTCTGTCCATGAAGGAAGCCATGCATGCTTGCCCCCATGACGGTGCAATACAGGCCAAGTCAACCATCGTCATGCGCCAACATCGCCCCAATGCCTGGGGGCTTGATCGCAAAAAAGCTGAAGACCCCCGTTAAGGGGCCAGCAGTGAGTACACACAGCACGCAAGACTGATGATAATCAACAGAAGGGAAAGAATTTTCATGATGCACACCCCGAAGACGATCGTGTGTTGGGCAAGCATGAAAAAGAGAATAGGCGCAAGAACGTGGGACGTCTCTCCTGTTTTTTTATAAATAATTTTAGTAAAAAACGTTCTAAATGATCAACGCCCATGACCATATTTGGCATTAAGGCCCCATATCCATTGCATATCCTCGTGGGTAAGGTAGGTTGCTGCATAATGTTTAGGGTTCATATGGGCCGAAAAGTGGGCTTTAAAGGCGTGAAACGTCGCCATGTTGGACGCATGGGCTAAGCCCTTTTCTGGCAAAGCGTCATAGCCATAGCGTGCGAGTTCACGCAGGAAAAAGAGCTCATCCACATCCGATGGATAAGGCGTTCTGGGGGCAAAGTGTTGCGCAATATAAGAGGGGCAGCGCTCTTCAGGCGTCAGCCATGCGCCAATGCCGTGAGCTGCTAACAGGTGCCAAGGAAAAAGGGGGCCTGGGTCCATGCGCCGTGTGGGGGCAATATCACCATGAGCGAGAATGTGGGTGGGCGGGATGTCATAGCGTGTGATGAGGGCGTTGATGAGCTGAATGGACACCTCCATTTGGGTGTCGCCATAAGTGTACCATGTATACCCATCCGGGGTTTGTTGATAGGGCAAGAGGCTCCAGGGCTGGGGATGCCTGCTCGTGCTGGGGTTGACATATTCGATACCTAAAGAACACGCGTTGAGGGCGCTAACGCCCCGCCAAGAAGAAACGCCCGCATGCCAGGCAATGTCTTCATCACGCACAAATTGCACGAGGCACCCTTCGGGGATGTTGGCCTCTGGGTTATGGTGATGTTCTTGTTGCGTGATGACATAGTGCGCGCTGACACGCGTTTGTTTTTGGGGTTCTGTAAAGAATTGGGTCGTGGTGCGCGCATCAACCTGGGTGCTGTGAAGGATCAGGTGTGTGATCGCTCGCGGGGATGCGGGGGGTTCCCAGTGGTTGCGGGCTTGGTCTTCAGGTTCCTCAAACATAGCCACACGGGTGCCCAGTTGGCCATGTATCCTCTCTTGCGTAAGGTGAATGGGGGCCTGAGGCATGCTGAGTTTTTGTGTAAGGGTGTGGGCGTCCATGGGCGATTTTCAGGCTCTGGCTTTGTATACCATCTTGACATAGGTCTCAGGCTCAGCAAACCCCCTTCCTGGGGTCTCTGTCTTCCGTGGGTAAGACTTGTTTTTGAAGGAGAAAGTCCTTACCTTGAGTGTGTGAGTGGAATTGGGCCCTATCATTTTCTATGTTTGATCGCCAAGCCTTTGAGAAAGACCGTGCTGTTAAGCGCAAGAAGCAGCATGAAGATCCCCAACTTCAGCAACAAGCGCTTTCCTTTTTTGAGACCGCGGATAAAGGTGATTACGCATATCAGTGGGATTGGTTGGGGTTACCTATTATCCAAACACCTGAGGATGTGGTTGCCGTTCAAGAGATCATTTGGAAAAACAAACCAGATGTCATTGTTGAAACCGGTATTGCGTGGGGTGGAAGCATCGTTTTTTACGCATCGTTGTGCGCGCTTTTAGGGGGCGGGAAGGTAGTGGCTGTGGACAAGGTGTTGCCGCAAAAGAACCGTGATGCCATTATGGGATATCCTTTTTCAGATCGCATTCATCTGTTTGAAGGCTCGTCCACGGATAGATCTGTTTTTGAGGCGATGTCATCCAAGATTCGCCCCGGTGATAAGGTGATGGTTTTGTTGGACAGCAATCATACTCATGACCACGTTTATGAGGAGATGAAGCTTTGGGGTCCCTTGGTGACCAAAGGGCAATATCTTGTGGTTTCGGATACCATTGTGGAAAAAATCGCACCCCAAACCCATCGGCCACGCCCCTGGGGAATCGGGAACAACCCGCAAACAGCTGTGGATGCTTACCTTAAAGAAAACTCCTCTTTTTCTCTAGACAACCCTTATCACCACAAAGCCCTCTTTTCTTGCACCAAGGGCGGTTACCTCTTGCGTATTTAGGATGAAAAAAATTCTTGTCACGGGAGCGTCGGGCTTTTTTGGAAAAAGCGTCTTGCGCGCCCTCCATCGCCGAAAAACAGATGACCAGTTCATTTGCCTGGGGCATACACATACTTTACTGCCTCTCGATCATCGTTTTGTGTGGGAGCGGGCAGATTTGTTGGATGCTGAGGCCTCGGCTCGCCTTATGGAAAAATATAAGCCTTCTCACGTGATCCATCTGGCTTGGTATGTGGCGCATGGATGCTTTTGGCATGCACCAGAAAATGTGGACTGGCTCAAAGCCACCAACGATTTGTTTGATGCCTTCTGTGCCCAAGGTGGGCAGCATTTTTTAGGTGCTGGCACACTTTTTGAGTATGACCTTTTGGCGGACCCTTTGGATGAAAGCGCGCCCATCTCCCCTCAAACACTTTATGGAGAAGCCAAGGCCGCTACATACCGACTGTTGCTGCAAAAGCAAAAACGCCTTGCGTCACGCCTTGCCTTGCAGTGGCTGCGCATCGGTTATTTTTTTGGAGAGGAAGAACCTCCACAAAAGTTCTTATCACTCATGGTGGCTAAGATGGTACGTCAAGAAGACATCCATGCAGTATCCAGAACATCATTGCGTGATTATGGTCATGTAGATATCTTGGGTGAGGCCATCAGTCACCTTGTGGATCGGCCAGAAGATATGGTGCTCAACGTCAGCGGCGGGGGGCATCAAACGTTGGGTGAGATCATCGATAGCGTGGCACAGCAGCTTGCCTACAAACGTCCCATTCTTTATGGTGCGTATACGCCGCCTGCCCATGAACCTGAGAACATCCAGCCCAATCTCTCAAAGCTTAGAGCGCTGCTTGGTGAAATGCCTGGTCAACAGGATTTTCAGACGCGTCTCAGCCTGTTTGTTCAACACAAAACCAATGAGATAACCCAAGGTAAATCTTGTGAAAGAGGGCAAGCATGAAGGTTCTTCTCACAGGTGGGGCAGGGTTTATTGGCTCGCATGTGGTCGATTTTTTACTTGAAGAGGGCCATCAGGTGTGTGTGGTGGATGCGCTGACGTATGCAGGCAGAGAAGACAACCTTTCAGGCGCCAGGCAGCACGCTTCGTTCTCTTTTCACCATGGTAACATAGGTGATCAAGCGCTTTTGGCTCATCTCTTTGAGACAGTTCAGCCCGAATCGGTGATCCATGCCGCGGCTGAATCACATGTGGATCGCTCGATCGATGATGCCTCTGTTTTTGTAAAAACCAACGTAGAAGGCACCTATCAAATGTTGGAAGCAGCGCGCCACTATTATGAAACGCTCAGCCCTCAGGCCAAAACCTCTTTTCGTTTTTTGCATTTCTCCACCGACGAGGTGTTTGGTGCCATGACGGCAGCAGGGGAAGCCAATGAGCAAAGCCCTTATGCCCCTCGTTCTCCTTATGCTGCTTCTAAGGCTTCGGCAGATCATTTCGTGCGTGCCTACCACGTGACGCATGGGTTGCCTGTGTTGCTGGTGCATCCGTCGAACAACTATGGTCCCAGGCAGTTTCCAGAAAAGTTGTTGCCTGTGGTGTTAATGAATATCCTGCAAAAAAAGCCCATTCCTTTGTATGGCGACGGCAAACAGGAAAGAGAATGGCTTTATGTGGAAGATTGTGTGCGTGGCGTCTTGGCTGTCTTGCATCACGGGCAGATAGGGGCGTCTTATTGTCTAGGTCCTGGAAGCACCACAACGAATATCGATATTGTGCATAGCTTGTGTGGGTGGATGGACCGTTTGAGGCCAGACCCCGAAGGGCCCTATACGCGCCTTATCCACGCTGTTCAAGACAGGCCGGGTCATGATCGGCGTTATTGCCTCGACACCACAAAGGTGAGGAAGACTCTTGGGTGGTCTCCCCATGTTGCCTTAGAGGAGGGGCTTGAAAAAACGGTACGTTGGTATCTGGATCATCACGTGTTTTTAATAGGACCGCACAAGCGTTTGGGGTTGCGTCATGGCATGCACTAAAGGGATCATTCTTGCAGGAGGGTCAGGGTCCCGTCTGTTTCCGCTGACGTTGGCCAGTAATAAACAGCTTTTGCCTGTGTATGATAAGCCGGTGATTTACTATCCTCTCACCACGCTCATGCTGGCAGGGGTGCGCACCATTTTGATTATTGGTCGCGCGCAAGATATGCCTTTTTTGCAAGCCCTGCTTGGCACAGGTGAGCAGTGGGGCTTAACTTTGCAGTATGCCGTTCAAGATGAACCCCGCGGGTTGCCTGATGCTTTTCTGGTGGGGAAAACGTTTTTGCAACACGATCCTGCCTTGTTGATTTTGGGAGATAATTTTTTCTATGGTCAGGGGTTGTCACAAACACTGATCAAGGTGGCGCGCCATGTCGATGGGGTCCATACCTTTCTCTATCGTGTCCATGATCCGCGCCGCTATGGCGTGATGGTGCTTGATGTGGAGGGCAGGCCGCAAAGCATTGTCGAAAAACCTGAAAACCCACCATCAAAGTTGGCTATTACCGGGCTTTATCTATTTGATGGCACGGCGGCTATGCGCGCTGAAACCCTTGTGCCATCAGCGCGAGGGGAGTTGGAGATTGTGGATCTTATTGCCAGCTATATGAAAGAGGGGCGCGCACAGGCCACGGTGTTGGGGCGTGGGTATGTGTGGCTCGATGTGGGCACACCGCAGGCTCTTTTGGAGGCATCAGAGTATGTGTCGGTGGTGCAGTCTCGTCAGTCGTTGGTGGTGGCCTCGCCTGAAGAAGTGGCGTGGCGTATGAAGTTTATTTCTTCTGCAGCGTTTCAGCGCCTGGTGGAAGAGCTGCCCGTTTCTGCTTACCGCAGCGTTCTCGAGGAGATGATGCATGATGAATGTACGCAAAACAGCCATTGAAGGCGTTTTGGTTTTTGAGCCCAAGGTCTATCCTGATGTGCGTGGCCGCTTTTATGAAGGCTGGCGGGCAAACGCTTATCAAGAGGCAGGCATTCTCGATGCTTTTGTGCAAGATAACTTATCTATCTCCAAGAAAAACGTTTTGCGAGGTCTGCATGTGCACCACCGCCAAGGTCAAATGGTCAGCATCATTGAAGGCCAGGTTCTAGACGTAGTGGTGGATGTGCGCCCCCATTCGCCCACATTTCGTCAACACCTTTGTTTTGAGCTATCAAGTGATACACCCCAACAAATTTATATGCCGCCAGGCTATGCTCATGGCTTTTATGTACGAAGTGAGCAAGCCATTTTACACTATAAAGCCACGCGCTATTACGACCCTTCTGAAGAAGAGGGCATCGCCTGGAACGATCCCACCCTCGCCATTGCCTGGCCCACAGGTGCGCCTATTCTTTCAGAAAGAGACCAAGGGTTTCTCCCCCTCAAAGCATGAAGGTTCTTCTCACAGGGCGTTTCACATCATGAAGACGTGTGTTTATGGGGAACCCAATTCAGACGCATAATCTTGGATAGCTTGTTTCTTCAGCGTTTTGGGCGTTCTGATGCCATCTTGCGTCGTTTTGGCTGTTGAGACCTGAAGCTGATCTGTGCGGGAGAGATCGGGGTCTTTTTCCATAATGATGAGTGCCTGTAGCAAGGGGGTAGGCGAGCGGAAAAAAGGTTCAGGCCGGACATAATCTTTGTTTGGCACGCCTCGATAGTCCAACGGGGGAGCATCGGTTACAGCCCATAACAAAGGTTGAGATGAAAAGGATATATCTTTTCTGTGCGTGTCTTCTTGGGGGTTGTTTTCCTTTTTCTGGCTATCTGCTGCAGCATGGGCACCATTTGCTGTGTTTGTATCTTTTGTCTGTGACACAGGGCGTGCGTGCTCACCTTTGGCTTCGTCTTTATAAAGCTTAGAGGGTGCAGATGAGGCGGATGAAGGGGACGATGTGTTCCAACCCCGCCGCTTTTTTCTTTCTCCGTGCGGAAGGCTTTGTGTGCGCTTACGGTCTTTTTTCTGGCTGGTCGGAGTGCGTGCATCGGTTGGCACAGAAGATGTGTCGTCTTTTTTTTCTGCTGTGTGGGAGAACGCGCTCATTGGGTGCCAAGATTGTTTCCAGATGGCCTTGACTTGACTCTCTCTAAGTTTTTGAGGGGAGAGCAGCATGTATTGGTTTTTCTCTTGTGCTTGAGCATGCCATCGGATCCATCCGCGTGTAAAATTGGGTAGGTAAAGTGCACATAAGGGGTGCCATGTTTTTTGTTCTGACGTTTTATCTATGGTTAAGACGGTGCCAAAGTCATTGGGTTCATAATAATGGCCTTGGTCATCTGTGAGCACATTCCAGGCCTTGGTGCAAAAAAACACTGTGTTATCATAGCGGCAATAGCGGATATCTTTATGGGGCACATAATACATCTCGCCAGGTTGTTCGGTCTCGGCTTCACGCATAGATAAAAACAAACCCCCCTTTGTGGTGGCTTCAGGAAAAATCTTTTGGATGTCTGCTTGTCCTTGCGTGCGTTGATCAGAGGTGTTATCCCATGTCCAGCTACAGAGATCATTTTTGGGAGGGAGGCTTAAGAGAAAGGAGCAAGGTGTGGTGATTGTCCATAAACAACATAAAAAGGAAAAAGAACGGCTCATTTTTGATATTATATATCTATATTTTTGATAATATTGTGACCGACTCTCGTTTTTATTTCTATAAAGTCTTTTTTAGACATGTAAAAAAAGGTTTTTTGCCAACTCTGATGTCAATGACAGGCATGCAGCAGAAGTGATGCCCTTTTTCGGCGAGTCATCTTGTGTGTTGTTCTTTTCTTTGCTACGGTCGGCTGGGATGTAGGTCAGAGGAAAAAAGGCTATGAAAAAAAAGGCTTCTTTGTTCAAAGCAGTGCTTGTGTTGGCAGCTGTGGGTGGATTTGCAGTTTTGCTGATGCACGGGCTTAAGCCGGCTTCCTCTCATGCGCTGATTGATGAAGATGGCCGCCTTTTACCGCCACTTGTGGCTGTGTTTGCCTCGGTGGCAGAGTGCGTTCGAGACACAGCGTTTACGTTTTATGTGCCGATCCATATAGAAGAGGCCAACGCTTTGGGGCAAAGCTACTTTCTTCGTCAGCCGGGCAAAGAGCGAAAAGATGCTGAAGATACGCCGTTTGTGGAGGCGCTCAGACCCTGCGCGCAAACACTGCTGCCCTCACTCACAGCCCTGGGCGCGGTGGCTGCCGTTTACCCACGCGCGCAGCATTATGATGCGGTGGTGGTGCACGGGGCATCGGCGTGGACGCTGGATAGCCGCCTTCGTTTTGTGAAGCATCTTTTGGCGTCACAGAAGGTGACAATGGATCGCCTTTATATCATCACAGGTGCGCGCGATTTGTGGGATGCCGCCAAGGAGGAAGATAAGGGCCATCCAGAAAAGGATGAAAAAGCCTATGTGGAACAAGCAAATGCACATACCAAAAGCAGGGAAGGCCACGATCCTGTACCTTCGCTCACGTTTGTGGGGCCGACAGGTGAGGGCAATCTTTGCTATGAAACAGATGCCGCCGGTGTGTTGGTCCAGGCTATAAACTTTGGAGATAAGGTGAAAGAGATTGTGGTGATTTCAGCGCCTAAAAATGAGGGAAGAAGACCTAACACAGCAGACACGGTGGGGGCATGGAAAACGTATCTTGATGCCAGTCACACACAACCAACAACGGTGTTGGCCATTTCAAATAACCCGCATATTTTGTATCAAGATGCGGCCTTGCGTCAGGTGTTAGCCACCAAAGGGTGGGGCGATGTTCAGGTAGAAACGGTGGGCTCGGGTGTGTGCGGCCTGTCTCAGGATGGTAAGCCTAAACCGTGTGATGACATTGATCTGCAACAAGGTCCGGCCTTGCGGAATATTCTTGATGCCCTCGCGCGTGCACTTTATATGGAAAACAAACTGTATCAAAAAAGCTGCGCGCAGCCTTCTTAATAAGGGCTAAGTGCCTTAGGCTGACCTGCCTATGTTTTGGCAGTTTGGCTTGGAAAGGACCAAGGGGTCATGAAGGATTTATGCTTATGCCCTAAAGAAGCTGGCTAAGATGAGAGGGCCTCATAGGTGGTGGTTTTTTTAAGGCGCCCATTGTCCATCACAAAAATCTGATCACATGAAGACAGCGTGGTGAGACGGTGCGCCACCATAATCACCGTGCGCCCCTCTAAAAGGGTATGAATGGTTTTCATGAGCTGGCGTTCAGTGTGATGGTCAAGGGCTGAGGTGGCTTCATCGAGCACAAGCAGCTCGGGCTCATGATAAAGGGCACGGGCAATGGCAATGCGTTGACGTTCCCCGCCAGATAGGCGTACCCCTTTTTCCCCAATGGGCGTAAGAAGGCCCTGCTTTTGTCGCTCCACAAAGCGGGTAAGCTGGGCACCATGAATGGCGCGCGTAAGACGCGTCGCATCTGGGTTTTGATCGCCAAACACGACATTGTCGGCAATCGAGGCATCCAACAGATAGGGGGCCTGGGGCACATAACCCAACACATTCTGCCAATCAATGTTGTGGGTGGGGATGTTATCGATATGCACGTGGCCCTTTTGGGGCATCAGCAACCCTAAGATAGCATGAAGGAGTGTGGATTTTCCCGACCCCGTTGTGCCCACAATGCCCACACATGAGCCTTTGGTGATGGTCAAGGAAACATCATCAAGCGCCTTGGTCTGCGCACCAGGATAGGTGAAGGTGAGGTGATGGCTTTGAATGGAATCTTTGAAAGAAGAGAGGACCGTCTTTTTTGGCTCTATGTGGGGTGTGTGATCTGCGTGTATTTCTTCATACAAACGATCAATGAAGGGTTTGGCAAGCGCCAGGTGATTGCCATAGCCTGTTAAGCGAATGGTGGTGGGGATGAGACGAAACCCGGCATAGACATAAAGGCCCAGAATAGGATAGATGGCCTGCATATTGTCCTGTTGAATCCCCAAAAACCACACAGCAAAAACCGCCATGCCCACAAAAGTGGCTTCGAGAATCAGCTTGGGCACCTCGCCTAAGGTGGCTTCTCGTGCTTTGGTTTGGGCCCGTTGTTGAGAAAAAGCAGCATAGCGCCCAAGGAAAAAGTCAGCCCTGCTAGATAGCGTGATTTCTTTAAAGGCGTGAAAAAATTCAAGCAGCTTTTGACGTGCTTCAAGACTAACGTCTTGCCATTGTTTTCCCACATGATAAAAACGGGACATAATGGTGAGGTAAAGGATCAGCATAAGCCCTGTCGTCATGGTCAGGATATAAAACGCCAACGCCGCATTCATATAAAAAATCAGGGAGAACAAAACGATGGCCATCATGAGTTCAGAAAAACCAGAGACCAATGATTTCATTCCTAAGAGAAAAAACTGATCTGCATTGTTTTCAATCACTTCAAACCGATGCGTGGTGCTTTTGGAGAGAAAAGAAAGATAAGAGCGCTTTTGATACATGGTGAGCAACCGCATCCGAAAAAGCGTAAGCATGTGCTGGAGTGTTTTGTTTTGATAAAAGACCTCCGCCAGCAGAAAGCTATTTTTTAGCATATAAGCCCCTCCACACAAAAGCGCTGCCCACAATACAGCCCCCTGGGGCGTGAGGGATCCTGACAGCCCAGAAAAGCGGTCAAAATAAGAGGGGCCCGCCTCAGGGTTGCTTAGGATTTGTGCAAAAAGAACGACTGTCCCCGCGGTGACCATTTCCAAGCCAGAAGAGATGAGGGACAACACCCCCAGCCCAAGCCATTGCATTTTTTGTTTTGTGCTTAGCAACCAGCGTATTTTATGAATGGTGGTGAAAAAATTAGACAAGCGCATAGAAACGAAGGGAAAATAAAGAACGATATATCCTTTTATGGTGCGTTTTTTTTAGGGTCATGGCAAGGGTGGTGAACACGTCTTGTGGATGTCTCAGTGAACGCAACGGTGCCCGTTCCCTAGATATAGTCAGTGCCCTAGGTATATAATGAAGCCTGCGCGCGTAAGGACTGGGTGTGTCATGCTTGCTTATGGGGCGCCGCTGTTTTGTGAGCAGGGCGTGCGCAAAAGTGGCTCACCCACAGAAAGAAAATTTTTCACAAGGACCCAAGGATGCTTATGGTGAGGTGAGGTGCTGCGTGTTTGAGAAATGACCCCACATCCTTAGAAACAGAAGGGAGACACAAGGACAGACAAAGGTGTTGGTCATGTGTGAAAGAGCAGGCCCTCTTGTGTAAGGTATGGCATATATCCTTGGGGTAAGGGTTGACCCTTGTCAGAAACCCTTTTACCCTTTGCAAAGGTGGCGGGTGTAGCTCAGTTGGTTAGAGCGCTAGGTTGTGGCCCCAGAGGTCGCCGGTTCAAATCCGGTCACTCGCCCCACGTTTATCATTCCCTTTTTGTTGTGTATACGCCCCCTTGCGCTATGGCTTTTTTATATGCATAAAGTATAAAAATAATTATTTTTTTTACCTAAAGATTATATATTTTGGCTTTATTGGGTTGCTTATGTATCATATTTTTTTATTTTTTATCTTTTTAGCTTCTTTTCCTATCGCCCATCTCTTGGGAGTTGGGTTTGAACATAATGAAGACAACGCAAGAACATTGGTCATCAAAAGCATTGAGCTTTCTGATCCTGATGAAGATCCTGGCTATGCGGCCAAGATCCGTTTTTTACCCAAAGGGGGAGGATATAAGGGCACACCTGTGTCCAGTGAATGTGTGCGATTTTGTTATGGGAGGCTCTATGTCGAGAGTACCCTTCTGATTGATGTGCCTGTGCATAGGCGGATACAGCAATGGAGTTGGGGGCCTTGGTGCCCTCAAAAGGTTGGTTTTTCTTGCATCTCTTTTATGCCTAAAGAGGGAAAAGAAATAACGATCATGGATGATGATGGTTTTTTGTTGCGTGGGATCTTGGGTTATTTCTTTTCCCAAAAGAAAGCGCATGTTCTGGGGAAGCATGAACCTTCATCGCTTCATATCCTTGCTATTCAAGAGAGAATCGCGCCTTTGATCACCTATCTTGATGGGTATTGTTATAAAACATCGCCTTCAATCTTTAGACATCGTGCTGATTTTGAGAAGACAGATTTGATGTTTTTTCAAGAGGTGTCCACAGAGGGTGAGGGTTATTCGAAAACCGTGCGTATCAGGCCCACCAACCATGCTTATGAGATGAGTTATCCTGTTCTCTACACGTTGCTCGCAAACTGCTATTGGCACAAAATTCTTGCATGGCCCTCGTCTTCCTCTTTGTTTTTTGTGCAAGATGAAACGGTGTTTGTGCGATGCGAGGGGGGTGAAATATGCAACAGTGACGTCAAAGTTGTGTCGCCCACGTCTTCTGCTGATCATCCTTTGAAAAAATATGTGCTTAATATTGTACCCGCTGTAGACCAAGAAAAAAGGAATATGAGCCATACAAAAGTGTATTTTCAATGGGTTCAAGACGATGGTTCTTTAGCCACCAGAAGGAGGTTTCACGAGGTGTGTGCTTCACATACACGATCTCGTGTATCCTTGTTGAAAAGTGCTTACTCGCTGTATACATTTTCTTTTTTTACGCACGGGCATACACCCTTTTTCACCTATGGCCCCGTTTACTGGCATGAAGAGAGGATAAATAACATCTTTTTCGTGGGTGTCATCAATCATGTGCAAAAAGCGTTGCAAGACAAGGCCTGTGCTCTTTTTGATTACTTGGAAGGCCTTCAATCAGCTGTTGGCGGGGCGCATGGTGAGCCGAAAATATTACAAGGAAAAATGTGCGTTGTTGACGGAATGGACGCCAAACGTGTGGAAGGTAGCAGAGCGTATAATGGGTAGAAAGCCTTGCCATGCGTTGTTGATGGCATAGAAGTAGAACCTATGGCGGATGGCATGGACGCATCATAACACGAAGACGCCTTAGGCATCGTTTGTAACCCGTTTTTGGTAGTGGTTTCTGAGGAAACAGGTCTCCGACATAGAATAAAAAGACAATAAAATAAACTGATTAAGATGGGATGCTTTTTTCTGGTAAGAGATCTGCCTTAATAGATAAAATTTTAAAAAATTTTTATCTATGCCTATGAAAAAGTTGATTACATGCCTATGTCTGTATGTGTCGCTGGTGCTTAACGGGGCATCGCCACAAAAGAGCGATTCCTTAGATTCATCGTATTCATCCCTTGATGAAGATGAAGGCAACCCTAAACCTCGGGGGTGGCTGACCCACTATTTTGATATGTCTCAGCATGGTCTAGACCAAGAGGGCAAAGCCCGTTTTTCTGACTTTCTGCACCGAGTGTGCCAATTGGACGGGACCGTCGCCAGAGAGATGGATGCATGGTTAAGTGATCCCAACAATGATTATGTTGACAAAAGAAAATGCCTGTCTTGAGCGTGCCTTTCACACCATCACATCCGGCACGCCGGTTCACATCCTAGCCAAGCTCCATTTTGTGTGGCGAGACAATCCCTTGCCCGATCGCTATGTGCTTGAGCTGGTGAGCCTGGCCTCAGAAATTCTTAACCATGGCGAAGACAGGTTGCCTTGGTCACTGCATGTGTGGGTTGATGATGCGCGCCTTTTTAGGCAGTGGACGTCCCAATGCCACCCCACTCTTTTTAAGGAGATGGATGCTTATGTAAACCATCCGGATCAGCGTGATTTAAGGGGGTACCTCAACGACCTTTGGCATCAAAACTGGTGGAATGAGAAAGAATATGCGGTGAAGACGCTGTGCGAACATGTGCTCTCTTGTGTGAGCGGCAAAAAAGATTTCTTTGAGGGGACAGCGTCTGAGGCCAACGATTTCCTGGATGCTTATATGACGCTTTGGGTTTACAAACGTCGTCAGTCCTCTTTTTTCAAAAAAGCGCTTAACAAGTGGTTTTTAAGGGATGCTTATTTTGCGTTCCAAGACCGTACGGTGCCTTTTACCCGAGGGAATGTTTGGGATGCGTTGCGTACCTCTCCCGCCATTCAAAGCAAAGTGCGTCATTTTTTGCATGGGGTGGAAAGGGCGCGTCAGAGAAAAAAGGCCCTCATGCCTGAAGAGGTGACCAGCCACTTAAGCAGGCTTCAAAAAGCCAAAAATGGTCGCGGAGAGCCCATACTCACCATTCATCAGCTGTCGGATCTTTATGCTGACTTTAAGCAAGAGGCAGGTCCTTTTCTGGTGAAAGCCATTGCAGATATATGTCAGTTTGAGCGTGTGGGCCTCAAAAATTTGGCCTCTCTTTCTGACATTGATCGCAAGGTGATCTTGCGGCAACATGGCGGTGTCTATTCTGACTTTGATGGCATACAGCTGGCCCCTTTGACCTACGAAACGCCATGTCTGACTCGGGGTTGTGTGCGTGTGCCCGTTTGCAATAATGACCCCTATTTTTCTGATGTGTTCGCCAAAGATCTGTGGGATCCTGTGCTTTATGACATTGCCGCGCGCTATCAGCTGGCTGCCCACACAGGCATGCTGGATATGAAGAGATGTGTTAAAAAAGGCACCATCGCTTTGACCGGCCCGGGGGCTGTGTGTCTTTTGGGGGCGCATCATCCCTTGCGTGATGTCAAAAACGTGTTCCACCGTTTGCGTGACAAACAGCGTCGAGCCGGTGGAGCTGAGGGGGCTTATCTCTTTTCGCTCTTCACAGAGGAATTTCCTGATCAAGGCCGGTTTCGCCATCTGAACCTGCAATACATTTTGTCAGACGACAGCTTTAAACGGGTGGTGATGTTTGATGGGTCATGGGCTCAAGAGGTAAGCCCCCGCAAGATCAAAACCTTTGAAGCCGAAGATCTGGACAAAAACAGCCTCACCTAACGGCAACGTTCTCAAGAGGGCCAAAAAGAATAACCTAAAGGGTGCTGACATCAAGATGGTTAACCCAAAGGCCCTGGCCTTGGGGCCTCTTTGTCACGAAACGCCCCGCCATCCTTCAAAAGGGTCAGGTGCTACCTTCTTTGTCGGTGTGGGGCGCAAGATTTTGTGTGGGGCCAATGATGGGCGTTTCCACAGGGGGTGTTTGGGGGGTGTGCATACGCCTCAACACCTCGGGCCTGTCCCCAAAGAGTTCTTCAAGGCGGCGCAGCCATAGACGCTCTAGTCGGCTGTTGATGATGGGGATAAATTCTGCGGCTAAGGTCGTAGAGTCAGGTTGCGGCGATGGTTTACCATAGATGGGGCCCGCCTTCAGCAACTCGCTATCCAGCTTACCTGAGGAGTCAGTGTGCAAGGTAACCCAGTATGCGGGAACGTGGCATGGTGGTGAGACATTCTCCTGCTTTCGTCTGCGCCTCTGTTTGGGCTTATAGACACTTTTTTCATAAGACATCCACAATGTTTGGGTCTCCACCAGCGTACCCTTAAGATGATGAAGACAAACGGTGACTATGGTTAACCCTTCCTTATATCCGCCAAGCGTCATGTAGGGCACATCAAGACGCCAGATGGCTGATGCGTTGTAATAGGCTTCAGGAATCTCGACTCCCCAACCTAAGGCGAAGAGCCTAAAGTCAATACATGGGTCACCTAAAAGGGTTGTGCGTAGAAAACGACAGGTTTGTGAAAGGTGCTTTTGATCTTGAGCAGGTAAGAAGCGGGCAATCTGGCACACCAGATCCGATGGCAAGTCGGTAAGCCCAAGGGCACCGTTTGATGGGCGTGAGGCAGCCTCAGGGGGTGTATTGTTTTGCGTGCCATCCCCTTGTTTTGTGCCCCCTTGTTCTGTCTCTCTCTGTTTTTGATTGTCTCGGGAGAAGGAGTGTTTTGCCCACAGAATCTGAAAGGGAAGGGTCGCTGGGCTGCTGGATTGGGCATGCCATGGGCTATGCTGACCTTCGTAAAAAAAGCCAAAATCTTGCATATAAGAGCTGCTTTCTATCTCTTTCCCATCCTCCATAGGGGATGTGTTAGGAACGAAATGCACGTGTGGGTATTGTTTGTGGAAGTCATCTTTTAAAAACTGATCACGGCCTACATCAGATCCAGCAAAGGCAAGTTGGGGAGGATATCTGAGCTTGATGGTCCCTTGCGTTTTCAAAAAAGAAGCTGACAAAGCAAGGGGGGCAATAGTTGATGCAAACCCAACAGACGACTGGAAGCACGCAGGGTGAAAAGACGGGAAAGAGAAAATGCCGTGTTGCCAGCCTTCATACGCAACATGCCTTAAGCTCGGAAGGATAAGGTGAGGCATATATGTAAGCGAAGGTGGTGGTTGGCATGAATGGTCCCAACGAGAGGCAGGGTAGATGACCAGGTGAGTCAGTTTTGTGCTGTCAAGAGGAGGGAAGATGGTACGTGCTCCCCCCGCTTTTTCACTGAGGTGTTCTATCCACGTCAGCCTATAGACGGTGGGGCGGGATGACCAGTCTTTTTTTGCCAGGACATTAAAAGAGACCTCCAGACTCTCAAAGAGCATGTCTATGGAGAGATGCGGCCTCAGGTCAGGGAGACGGTGTTCCTCCTCAACATCTGTGTCCTCAAGTTCCTCCATCGCTTTGGTTTTGATGCTGAACTGAGGGCGCTTTTCATGAGCACTTGTGTTCTTGGCATAGCGCACACATATTTGTTCGTTTTGACTTTCAACGCTCAGGTAACAGTTCGCGTTACGTGCATATTGCAAAAAGGGTCTGATTTTTCTTTCTGTTCTGGGGTTATACAAGGCATGAGGGTCTTGATCTACATCGCCCGGACCCTTGGCCCATAAGGGGGTGACACAGGTGGCGGCTCCAAGGCATGCAGAAAAAAAAGCAAAAGAGAAAAGGCGCATACTCAACAATCCACGAGATGAAAACAAGGAGATAACATCCTATATATCAACAACAAAAATGCCAAAAAGTCAATTTTGTCAACGCTTTCCCTTAGGATGAGGGGCGCAGGGAAGGGGGCTGAAGGATCAACGTTTGTGGTTGGGGCAGTAGACGCAAAAAAACCAAAAAATAAGGACACACCTGTGTTTTTAAGGGGGGAAGAGGGGTGCGCGCCGGGGTGAACTAGAAAGGGCGCCGGGGCGTTTTTCTCATCATGTCCACGTAAGGGTGGCCCCAGCAAGGATTGTTGTTCTGTCAAGATGAAAAACGGGAAAAAAGAAAAATTTTTGGGCTTTTCTTCGGGGGAAAAGGGGCTAGTATCAAAGGTGATAAGGCGAGGTTGGGGATGTGTGTATGCGGGCCAGTGCAGAGGTTTCCTGTGCGTCGCCTATTGTGTTGACGCCTGATCCAGAGGCGGATGCACGCCTGACAGACTTTGGGAAAAAAACCCTCAAAAATCGCTATTTACTTCAGGGCGAATCCTATCAAGATCTTTTCATGCGTGTGGCCAGAACCTATGGTGATGATCAGGCCCATGCAGAGCGTCTTTATGGCTATATGGCTCGTCAGTGGTTTATGCCTGCCACGCCGGTGTTGGCCAATGGTGGGGCAGGGCGTGGGTTGCCCATTTCTTGTTTTTTGAATGAATCGTCTGATAGCCTGAGCGGTATTGTAGATTTATGGACAGAAAATGTGTGGCTGGCCTCTAAAGGCGGCGGCATTGGCAGTTATTGGGGCAATGTACGCTCTATTGGGGAAAAAATCCGGGGCTGTGGCGAAACGTCAGGGTTTATGCCGTTTATCAAGGTAATGGACATGCTGACGCTGGCCATTTCTCAAGGGGATTTGCGCCGCGGCTCAGGGGCGGCCTATGCGCCGATTTGGCATCCTGAGATTGAAGAGTTTATGGAAATGCGCAAGCCTTCGGGGGGGGATCACAACCGCAAGGCTCTCAACCTGCACCATGGGGTGGTGATTACGGATGCGTTTATGGAAGCGGTGGCCCAAGATGCCATGTTCCCCCTTAGAAGCCCCAAGGATGGGCGTGTGATTTCCAAGGTGTCGGCGCGCACGCTGTGGTCGCGTTTGTTGTCGGCGCGCGTTGAGACGGGTGAGCCCTATATTCTCTATATTGATACGGTGAATCGTGCGATTCCTGAGGCGCGCAAGGCGTTGGGGTTGTCAGTCAAAACCTCGAATTTGTGCAGTGAAATCACCCTGCCCACCGGGGTGGATCAATGGGGTGAGGAGCGCACGGCGGTGTGTTGTCTTTCGTCGCTCAATGTGGAGCATTTTTTGTCGTGGGAAAAGGATGATCGCATCATAGAAGATTGTTTGCGTTTTCTCGACAACGTCTTAGAAGATTTTATTGCGCGTGCTCCGGCGTCGATGTCGCGGGCTGTGTATGCGGCAAAGCGGGAGCGCTCTGTGGGGCTGGGCGTCATGGGCTTTCATGCTTTTTTGCAGGGGCAGAGTGTGCCTTTTGAAAGCGTGGTGGCCAAGGTGTGGAACAAACGTATTTTTAAGCACATTCGCACGCGCGCTGACAAAGCTTCCCTTGTGTTGGGGGCCGAGCGGGGGCCGTGTCCTGACCAAAAGGCGTGCGGCAGCCAAGAGCGCTTTTCTAATAAGTTGGCCATTGCGCCCACGGCCTCGATTTCTATCATTTGTGGTGGCACATCCCCCGGCATTGAGCCTATCGTGAGCAATGCCTATACGCATAAAACCTTAAATGGGTCTTTCCGGGTGCGTAATAAGCATTTGATGAAGGTTCTGGAAGAAAAGGGCAAAAATACCAGCAAAGTGTGGACGTCGATTGCGCAACATGAGGGCTCGGTGCAGCATCTTGATTTTCTGACTCATCATGAAAAGCATGTGTTTAAAACGGCTTTTGAGTTGGATCAAAAATGGTTGATTGAGTTGGCCAGTGACCGGCAGCCCTTTGTGTGTCAGGCGCAATCGTTGAATATTTTTCTCCCTAGTGATGTGCATAAGGCCGAGCTGCACCAGATTCATTGGTCTGCGTGGAAAAAGGGGGTCAAAAGCCTTTATTACCTCAGATCTAAAACCATTCAGCGTTCAGAGAATCACACATCCTCGCGCCGGGCACCCCCGGCTCAACTTCAGCCCGAACCCCCTTTGCCGTTAAAATATGATGAGTGCCTTTCATGTCAGTGAAGTTATAAGGGCATCAAGAGAACCTGGCGGGGTGGGGAAGATCCAGGCATGGAGAGCAGTTGTGTGCCGTTGTCCATAAGATGCGGGTGAGTTAAGGCATCTTTGTGCAAGATTTTGAAAATCAGAGTACAGGTCTAGCGTTGCATAATGCTATCCACAAGGTGGGTCACAAAAAAGGGGGCCTTGCTTTGACCCCCTCCTTTATCAGATATAGAGTGCTAGGGTTAGTTACATTTTTGTTTTATGTACTGGAATTTTGTCAGGCTCTCTTTATAAGGCGTTTTGTCTTTCATATACTTTTTTGCCAGTTCTTTTTTATCCCCTGCGTCGCGCCATTCAATGCACAGCGGGTCTTCTCGTCTTACATCGGGTTTTTCTTTGGGTGGTTCAGGGCTTGGTTGCGTGCCAGCAGCTGATGAAGCGGCCCCTGCCGCCCCTCCTGCGGCTGCACCAGCCGAGGCATGGCTCGAAGGCTCTTTTTTCGGTGGCGCAGAGCGAGCCTGCGCGCCAGCATGTTTCTCATGTTTGATGGGAAGGGGGACCGTGCCTTCGAGGTCCAAAGGGGCGGTATAGCGGGCAATTTGCTCTTTGCTGTGTTGCTTTTTGATATATTTCTTAACGCGCTTACGCTCTTCTAGACTGAGCTTGTTCCAAAAGCGGAGATAGGCCTCTTCTCCCTGATTCCATTTCTGTTGATATTTCCTTTCAAGATCCTTTTTTGTTTGTTTCTTCTGCTTTTGTTTGGCTGTGAGTGCAAACCTTTTAGTTTTCTTAATCTTAATTTCATGCCATTGTTTGGCTGCCTCTCTGGCCACAAGGGGTGCACAAAAGGCGGTGAACAGCATTAAGCAAATCATATGGCTAAGAGTGTACTTTTTGCTCATGATCCTAGGTTCCTTTTGTGCGTCTCTATGAAAAGTTTCCCAATCTTATTTTTTAGTAGGTGGATTGCTGTCATAGTACTGTTTGATGGCTTGGGTGATAGGGGCATCTGGGCCATGATGTTTTTGTGCATGGTCGAGAATAGCTTTTCTGTTTTTTTCTGATTTGATGGTGCCAAGATACTGGTTGAGGTTAGCTAGTCCTTTGTTCCAATGTTCTTGATACGCTTTGATCATATGGCGGTGTTTTCTTCCATAAAGCCGGCTTTTCTTTCCCTTAACCGTGCCCTTTTTGCTTTGCTTGACCTCTACTTTATGGTGCGTTCCATAGGGAACCACAGCACCACTGTGGCCGCTATGGGGTACCACGGGGCCACTGTGACCATGATGTTGTTGACTCACCTGGCTGTCAGCATGCGTTGCAACAGCGGTGCTGCCACTTTCAATCCCTTCTCCTTCAGCGTAAAGGGTGGGGCTTGCCAGGGTGAGGGATAAAAAGAGAAATCGGACAGTATGTTTCATGAAAAAACTCCGGGAGTTGTTTTCTCATGAGTATGGTCAAAAATGCTTTAGGTTTTATAAAAAAGATGTCTTTTCTAAGTTGGCTTGAATGCCTGTTATTTTGACAGTTTTTTATTGTGTCAAATATGCGATGAAAACGATGTGTTCTGGGCAAAGTCCATCAAAAAAGCAGGATCTAAACACGCCTTGCCCACCAGCACGCCGTCTATGGAAGGAAGTGCAAGGATGCTTTGTGCATTCGCAGAAGATACAGAGCCGCCATAAAGCACAAAGGTATCTTGGTGATGCGCGTGTATGCATTGTTGTAAAAAGTGGGTGACGCCGTGAATCTCTTGCAAGGTAGGCGTTTTGCCAGAGCCAATGGCCCACAAGGGTTCATATGCCAGCCCCATGGGTTTGTGAGGGGTTGCGGGTAAAATATGGCGGAGTTCATCGGCTAAAAAATCATGGGTTTTCCCTTGTTGATACACGTCATAGGGTTCACCCACGCACAGGATCGGGGTGAGGTCGTGATGCAAGGCTTGGTTTATTTTTTGTTGCAGGTGCGTGTATGACTCATGATGATGGGTTCTGCGTTCGCTGTGTCCAATCAACACATGGGATACTCCCATATCTACAAGCATGGCCGGCGTAACATCGCCCGTCACCACCGTTGTATTGTCATGCGGGCTGATATCTTGGGCGCCTAGTAAAAAATCTTTCGGCAACGCGTCACGGAAGAGGGAAAGGTAAGGCGCAGGGGGGCACAGAATGAGGGTGTAGGGTGTAGGCCCTAGAGGACTTAACACAGATAAATAGTGTGCAAAAAAGTCAACACGACCATGGGTTTTAAAGTTAGCTACAATGCGCTTGTGTTGGCTCATGCGCCCGCATGCTGTTTTTGCTGATGGTAGGCGGTGCACGCGCGTACAAAATGCTGAAAAATCTTTTTGTCTGCGTCTGACACCATATACTCTGGATGCCATTGAACACCCAAACAGAAGGGGTGGTCGCTCAGCTCAATGCCTTCAATGACTCCATCAGAAGCTTTGGCATTGACCACAACACCTGGGCCCACATCACGCACAGCCTGGTGATGGTGGCTGTTTACGGGGAAGGATTCAGTTTTCACGATGGCCTCAAGCTTTGTCCCAGACACCACGTCCACCACATGGCTAGATTCGGTTGGGGGCGCACTTTGCTCATGGGCCAGAGGGTGATCAATGTCATCAGGAATGTGTTGAAACAGTGTGCCTCCCAAGGCCACATTTAAGACTTGCTCTCCCCCACAAATGCCAAAGAGGGGCATCTTGAGGATCAGGGCGCTGCGTACGATGGCCAGCTCAAAAGAGGTGCGCGTGTGCTTCATCTGCACCGAAGGATGCACGTCGTCTTGGCCGTATAACTTAGGGGAGACGTCACAATCACCGCCCGAAATAATCAACCCGTCAACGTGCTCGAGGTAGGCACCAATCAGATGACTTTGGTGGGGCAGGGCGACGGGCAGCCCCCCCGCTTCTGTCAAGGCTTTTATATACGCACTGCACAGGGCATACCAAGGAAATTGGGAATAGGATTTCTTCTCTTGTAAATCGAGTGTAATGCCAACCAGGGGGTGCGTCATTGTTTCATGCGGTCCAAAAGGGTGTAGAGCGCTTCCTTTTCACTGGGCACCTGCCAATTTTGAAACCCTTCTCTCTTTTCAAGAATACGATTTTTCTTGTCAAGAAACAGAATGGTGGGTGTGCCCGTAACCTTCAGTGCTGAAAAAACGTTGCCTTCCATATCATAATAGGGAGTGAGATGCGGAAAAAGCACTTGCCACGTGGGTTGGGTGTATGTGTTTTTCTGAATTAACCGCGCAAGATAAACCACCGCATGCCCCCACAACACCTGCGGGCTGCTCACGTTATGGCTAATAAGAATGGGGATGATATCGATGCCCTTTTCTTTGAAGTCCATGGCCATTTTGTTGCATATCATTAAGAATTTAAGGCAGGGTACACACCCTAATGTCCACAAAATAACAATCTTGGGCTTCTTAAAGGAAGAGAGACGCACCAATGTATCTGAGGATTCCTTTTTTCCAAAATCATGACGTGCTATGGTGATGTCGAAATGGGGCGATGGGCGCAAAAGAGATTGACTGCCCACCCACACAGCCACAAGTGTGCCTAGCACAACAAGACTGAGGGCTGTATACTTCACAAAAGGAGAAGAGAGAAAATGTCGTTTCACAGACGCCGTGTGCAGGAAAAAGCCTTGATCGCAGACTATCGTAAACGTCTGCTTTTTGCAAGGATTCCCTGCGCCTCTTTTATCGGTATGTTGTTGGTTTTGTTTCTTCTGTGTGCATGTGGCCGAGAAGGGCCGCCCTCTGCGCCTGAAGGCAGCACGTTTCCAAGGCGTTATCCAAACATATCTCGATCTTAAGAGAAGGGAGCACCCACGCACCCTGTTATCACAAACACAGCTTGTGGCTGAGGTCCACGAAGAAGTAGGCCGCCGCAAGTTGGATGCGCAAAGGGTGCCCTTATGCCAAGAGGCTCAGAACACAAAGGAACACGCGCGCCATATTGCCAACGTGCAGGAAAAAGGGAAGGGTGCTCACGAAAGGATAAGCCCCCCGCATCTGCCAGCACATGCAAAAGGGGCTGTCCCCATCCCGATCAATGATGTTTTACGGTAAGGAAAAAGCGAAAGGCGGCCTAACCCTTATGACGGTCAAGCTTTTTTTCGCTCATCTTTTTTTCGATAATTTTGACGGCATCATCAAGGGTTTTGATGTTCTCAACCTCATCATCAAGGATACGGATGCCAAACATCGTTTCCATTTCCAGCGTAATTTCAGCCAAAGCCAAGCTATCTGCGTTAAGATCATCAACAAACCTTGAGTCAGGCTTGATGTCATCTTCACTGCAGTTTAAATTATTAGCTAAGATGCTTTTGATCTGATCTTGCATATCCATAAGTTAACCCTATTCATCGTTTTCCCAATTTTTTTAGTTTACAAGTTCAAAGTCAAGAGATTTGTTATTCTCGTGTGATGAGTTGTTCCGATTGGAGATCCAGTAAATACCAATCAAGGCACTCAAGCAGAGAAAGATAAGATAAAAAGCTGGCGCAATAGGCGAACCGATCAACCCTGTTAACTGGTTAGCGATGGCGGGCGTTGTACCTCCTAAGATGGCGGTACCCAATGTCGTGCTGAAGGCCACAGCCGAATAGCGGCAATTGGTGGGGAAGAACGTAGAAATGTAGGGCATCGTACACGCCACCACAAGCGTGTTGCCTGTGGAGATCATCAACATAAACGCATAGATGGCATAGATAGATTGATAATGAGACACCAGATAAAAACTTGGAATGGCTATCACCGACATCCATGTGCAACCCCAGATAATCTGACGTTTAAAGCCCGTACGATCGGCCAAGCGCCCATAGATAACAATCATTATACTGTCAAAAATCAAGGTGCTCATATTCAGTAAAAGACTTTCTGAAGAGGTGTAGCCAAAGGTTTTAAACATTTGGTTGCCAAACACGGTGACAAGATAAAGGGGTACATAGTTAAGGCTGCTGATCAAAAGGGCCGTGAGCATTTCCCCGCGATAGCGCCACAACGCCAAGGTGGGCATGCTGGAAATTTGCTTCTTCTTCTTAGCTTCTTGGAAGTGCTCTGTTTCCTGCATATAGCGCCTGAAGAGAAAAATCAAAAACGCCGCCACGCCACCAAAAATAAAGGGAATGCGCCACGCCTGGGCGGGCATGCCTTGCATGGTGAGAAAAGCGCCCATACCGGTGGCAAGAACGGCGCCCATGCTGCCTGAGGCCACCAAGATCCCCATTTTCTTGCCTAGCGTGTTGCTTTTGGTGTTGTTCTCATAGGTGTAAACCGTTACACCTGAAAATTCAGCGCCATAGAAAAAGCCTTGTGCCAGGCGGCACATAATCAGCGTGACGGTTGCCCACATGCCAATTTCTGAATAAGTTGGCAGTACACCAATCACAAGGGTTGGCACACCCACCAAGGCCATAGAGGCCAGCAGAGGTTTTTTACGACCAAAACGGTCACCGAGAAAGCCAAAAAAAATGGCCCCAAGAGGCCGTACAACAAATCCAGCTGCAAAAGCTAAGAACGACTGAGTTACCTGAGAAAAGGAAGGAGGAAAAAAGTAAGGAGCTAAAATAACAGCATAAAAACCATAGATGGTGGCGTCGAAACATTCGACCACATGACCGGCAATTAATGCATAATTAAGCTGCTTCTTCCTCATTTTTAACCTCTATCCCTATATTTCTTAAATGATTCACAAAAAAGTTATTAAATACTTGCACATTTCTTTCGAGTTTTCTACTTAAACCTTTTTTTGTTGAAAAGTGTATTTTAACTTCGGGTCCATTAATTTGGGGCAACACGCGCACCAACTTTCCGTTATAAAAAATGTTGGCTTCCGTGGCGCTTGAGCAAATACCAATGCTTTCAATGGCGGCTCTGTAAAGAGAGAGCGTGGAGTTAATGGTAACCTTAGGATGTAGCTTGGGAAACCCAGGCCAGCGACCCTTAAGATGCCAGTCAATTTCAGGGCAATAGCTGAACACATGTTCCCCGTACCCAATCATGGAATGATTGACCAAATCTTCGGGCGTTTCTGGGACCCCGTGGTTCTCAAGATAATCTGGGCTGGCAAAAAGCCCCAGACAATAAGAGAGATGCCAATGGCGAAGTAGAAAATCTTTGTCGGCAATCGGCCTGAAAATGATGTCAGAAATCATTTCTGTGGCTGTGTCAATCATGTCGCCTGCGATGATACGCAGCTTGATTTTAGGATAAAAAGCTTGAAACCCTTTGACGCTGGGCATAACCCAGCTATTGGCCATGGATGATGTGGTGGCAATGATGATTTCCCCTTCAGGCTCATCAGACTCAGACGTTTGTGCTTGCGCTACGCCTTCTTCAAAAAGCTTGATGAGGCGCTGGGCATAGGGCGCAAAATTTTTCCCTTCCTCAGTCAATACATTATTTTGCTTTTTGCGCAAAACCAGCTGAAGACCCGTTTCACGTTCCAAGTCATTAATGCATGACCACAGGGTGGATCTGGGGATACCCAGTTGGGTGTGAATGCCAAAATCACAGGCATTTTCTGAAAGACTGACAAAAGCTTTGAGGTTGCGAATATTGGGCATAGTCTATCTTAAATTTTATGAACTTTCTTATCCAAAAGCTAACATAAACGTAAGATAGTTAAAGGAAAAAATGGTCTTTACATTCTTTTTGGATAAGGTCTTTAAAAAAAACCAGATGCTTTGTATAGTCTTCGCGTGTGCGTCCTTCCCACCTCAGCACAAGGACGGGCTCTGTTTGCGAGGGTCTGACAATCCACCAATAATCTGGCGTGCACACCTTCAATCCATCACGGCGATCGATATCTTTTTCGTGGATAATATGGTTGTCTAAAGCCTTCA
The DNA here is from genome assembly GCF_000742475.1 of Candidatus Hepatobacter penaei. Taxonomy (NCBI): domain Bacteria; kingdom Pseudomonadati; phylum Pseudomonadota; class Alphaproteobacteria; order Holosporales; family Holosporaceae; genus Hepatobacter (SeqCode); species Hepatobacter penaei (SeqCode). The sequence goes on from NZ_JQAJ01000003.1 coordinate 215,968, forward strand.
TAATGTTTTTTTGGGCACAAGCCGACATGGGGATCCGATATTCTGGGCTTGAAAAGCGTTGGGGGAGGGTTTGATGCCACGCAGCAGGATCGATGTGCTTGTGCGCCACGTTTTCCAGAAAGCGTACGGCGGCATAAAACCCGTCATCAAATCCCAAAAAGCGATCACGGAAAAAGAAATGGCCGCTCATTTCCCCGCCTAGGGAGGCATCTTTCTCAGCCATCATCGATTTGACATGCACATGCCCTGTTTTGGCGATGCATAATTCACGTTTCTTTTGAAGAGGTTCCATCAGAAGGGGGCTTGATTTGATGTCAGCCACCACAGGGTGGCGCGTGTCTTCTTGAAAGGTGGCAAAAAACAGCAACAGCTCATCACCTTCCCACACATGACCACGTCCGTCTACCAGCACCATGCGGTCTCCATCCCCATCAAAGGCAATGCCAGCGTGTGCTTTCGTGGATGTAACCATAGCAATCAGTTCATCAAGGGCTCCGGGCGCCGTGGGATCAAAAGCGCGCACAGGCTGGGGCATGGGGCGATCATGCACATAAGTGTGGGTAAAGGGCAGGTGTTTTTGAATCAGCGGGGCCAGCAACGCCGCGGGGCCAGAGCCAAAATCCCACACAACGTGAAGAGGCGCAGAAGCCTCCCACACAAAGTCTTTCAACACAGCGCGGACATAGGCATCGATGCAGGGGGCGCTTACCCTCTTCCCTGGGGGTCTTGCGGGGTAGGCTAAAGAGTGCTGAAGCTCTGTTTTCAGGCCTTGGAGGTCTTCACCAAAGAAGGGTTTCTTGTGTAAGGAAAGCTTGAGGCCATTGCAATCAGGGGGTGTGTGGGATCCTGTGACCATCAGGCCGGCGTGGCACGACAGGTGATGTTCGGCCCAATACACAAGGGGCGTTGTCGCCAGGCCCAGCGCATGCACTGTGCATCCTGCCTCTTGCAATCCCTTCATCAGGGCCTGTGCCAGGGCGAAAGAGCTTTCCCGTGTGTCCCACCCCACACACACAGAAGAGTCCGGGGCAAGGTGATGCCCAAACGTGCGGCCGATAGCGTGATAAAGGGCGGGGGTCAGTGTGTCTTTGACGGGGCCTCGGATATCATAGGTCCGAAAGACGTGATCGGGGATAAGAGGTTTGTCAGCTGCGTGCGGGTTGGCCGATGGGGACATAGAAAAACCCTTTTTCTTTCATGAGGGGCGCTTGATAAAGATTACGCAGATCAATGATGCGTGGGTGGGCGAGGGTGTGCTTAAGCCGGTCAAGATCTGCGTTTTGAAAGAGCGGCCATTCGGTCAGAATCACCAGGGCATCTGCCCCGTGGGCAGCTTCATAAGGATCTGCACAGACCGTCAAGGCATCAAATTGGTTTTCAATATTTTTCTTGGCCTGTGGGTCAAAAAGAGCTAAGCGCGCACCTTGTTTTTCAAGGTAGGAAAGAATGGTCATGGCTGGACTCTCGCGCAGATCGTCTGTATTAGCCTTAAAGGTGATGCCCCAGGCGGCTATTGTTTTGCCCCGTACGTTATGATTCATATACGAGACAATGCGTTTGCCCATGGCCTCTTTTCTGCGGGTGTTGGCCTCAATGGCGGTGCGTACAAGGGATAAATCAACGCCACATTTTTGTGCAGTGGCCTCAAGCGCGCGGGTGTCTTTGGGAAAGCAAGAGCCGCCAAAACCGGGCCCCGGTTTCAAAAAATAAGGATTAATACGATGATCAAGGCCAATGCCTTGGGCCACATCTTCCACATTGCCCCCTGTTTGTTCGCAAAGGTCGGCCACCTGATTGATAAATGTGATTTTCATGGCCAGAAAACTGTTGGCGGCATATTTGATGGTTTCCGCCGTTTCAGGCTCTGTGGCCAGAAAGGGAACGTTTTGGTCAAGCAGAGGTTGGTACAGTTGGCGCATCAGTGTTTCATCCTCTGACACACGCACCCCCACCACCAAACGATCCGGTTTCATAAAATCGGGGATGGCTGAGCCTTCGCGCAAAAACTCAGGGTTAGAGATTACGCCCACATCGGGCCGCCCCAGGCGCGCCAAGGCATTATGTACGCGCTTGTTGGTGCCGATGGGGACAGTGGATTTCAATACAATCCGGGCGCCTTTTTTGAGCTGCGCGGCAAGATCTTCCACCACCAAAAATACAGCACTCACGTCGGCATCTCCGGTAGGTGTCTCGGGTGTGCCCACCGCCAGAAAAACGGCATCAGCATGGGCGACACAGGTGGTTTCATGGCTAAAAGAAAGGTGAGTTTTCACGATGTCTGTGTGAAGCAGTTTTTTAAGATCAGGTTCAAAAAACGGCAGGACGCCCCTGTTAAGGCGTTGAATGACGTCCACGTTTTTATCGATGCATGTGACATGGTGGCCAAAACTTGCAAAGCAAGCGCCTGAAATCAGCCCCACATACCCTGTGCCCACCACCGCAATATGCATTAGGCCTCCTTATTGTTAAGCAAAGATAACATATCAGGCCGCTCGCGTGCCAGGGCCAGGGTGGCTCTCAGCATGCCCTTTAAGTGGCCGCAATCAAAGCGACGGCCTGCCAACGGCAGACCCAACAAAGGGACCTCAGGGATCATGTGGCTCAGCGTTTCGGTGATCTGAACTTCTTGGTCTGTGGTGTGGCGTTTGATGAGGTCATCCAGGCGCTTTAGACACCCCGGATCCAAGATATAACGCCCTAAAATCGCGGTTTGCGAGGGCGCATGCTCAGGGGAGGGTTTTTCCACAAGATGGCGGATGTGCCAATCATGCTCAGGGTCTTGGGTGCCTTGGATGATGCCATATTTTTCCACATCTTCCTGCGGCACAGATTGAACGCTGATCCATTGGCCACCTTTTTCCCTGTGCTTCGCCATCAAGCGCCCTATTTCTGGGGTTTTTGACACAATCAAATCATCGGCTAAGATCACGGCAAAAGGTTCATCCAGCACATGCCGGGCACACCAAATCGCATGCCCCAAGCCCAGAGGCACGGGTTGACGAATAAACACAAAAGCCCCGGGTGCGATGCCTTCAATAGAAAGTTTGGCCAATGCCTCTTGGTTGCCCCGCTGTTTGAGGGTGTGTTCGCATTCAAAGGCCCGATCAAAATGATTTTCAATGGCGGTTTTGCCCTTACCGGTAACAAAGATAAAGCGCTCAATCCCCGCATCGCGTGCCTCTTCTACGGCATATTGAATGAGAGGTTTATCCAAGACAGGAAGCATCTCCTTGGGAATGGCTTTTGTGGCAGGTAAAAAGCGTGTTCCAAGGCCGCCAACAGGAAAAAGCGCTGTTTTGACAGAAATAGGAAAACTCGTCTCAATTCATCCAAAATGATGATACCAGCATAAAAAGCCTCTTGTGAAAGATCAAGGAAAAGAAGAGGACCGCGTTCAAAGATTGACAGTTGGAACCTAAACAAAATTCTGATAGAGAGATCACAATGGTTTTTCAAAAGGGGTGTGGGCGTCTGTGTTAGCGATGAAGTGGGTGCGCGAACACCCTGATCTTTTTGACCACAGCATGAAGGTGCGGGGGGTGTCGGCAAGGGCGCAAACCTTCATTGAGGCGGATAAAGAGCTGCGGGCGCTTCAGGCAGAGGTAGATGAGGGTCGGGCGCAAAGCAACCTTGTGGCCCGAAAAATGGGTCAGGCCAAGGCGCAGGGGCAAGAGGCGAAGGTGATTCACTCTCTTATGGAAGAAGGCACACGTCTGCGGGGGTATGTAGAGGCTCAAGAACGCATTTTTCATGAAAAAAAAGAGGCCCTGCATGCACAGCTGTCGCAGCTGCCCAATATCTTGGCAGAGGATGTGCCCCAAGGGAAGAGCGAGGCAGAAAACATATGCATTCGTACCGAAGGCACCTTGCCCATTTTTGATTTTGACCCCCGTCCCCATGAAGAGGTGGGGGCTTCTTTAGGGTTATCTCTGGAAGAGGGGGCCCGCCTTGCGGGGTCACGTTTTGTGGTGCTGAAGGGGGGGATGGCTCACCTTGAAAGGGCCTTGGCCAATTTTATGCTGGATATGCACACACAGCATTTTGGATATGAAGAAATTTCAGTGCCTTATTTGGTGACCGAAGAGGCGCTTTATGGGACAGGCCAGCTGCCTAAATTTGCGGCCGATAGCTTTCAAACCACCGATGGCCGGTGGTTAATCCCCACGTCAGAGGTGTCGCTGGCGAATCTGGTGCGCGGCATGACCCTTGAGGCGACGCAGCTCCCGCTCCGCTATACAGCCTATACGCCGTGTTTTCGCTCTGAAGCAGGGGCGGCGGGGAGAGACACCCGGGGCATCATTCGCCTGCACCAGTTTGCTAAGGTCGAGCTTGTCTCGGTAGTGAGGCCAGAAGAGGGCGTGCAAGAGCATGAACGGATGTTGTCCCATGCAGAGGCCATACTCACAAAACTGGGTTTGCCTTACCGTGTGATGCTTTTGTGTGCGGGGGACACGGGGTTTTCCGCCCAAAAAACCTATGACCTTGAGGTGTGGTTTCCTTCCCAACAAAAATATCGAGAAATTTCAAGCTGTTCTTTGTGTGGTGATTTTCAAGCGCGTCGCATGGGAGCAAAATGGAAGGACGGAAAGAACAAGGGGTTTGTCCACACGCTCAACGGGTCGGGATTGGCCGTGGGCAGAACATTAGCCGCCATGCTCGAGCATTACCAAAAAAAAGACGGTTTTGTACATCTTCCTTCTGTGCTAGAACCCTATATAAACACAAAAGTGTTGAGAGGGTAGGCAATGAAGGGTGCGTGGTTGTGTGTGATGTTGTTGGTTGTGTGTGGGTGTCAGATGTCACCCGACAAGGCGCCGCTTAAACTAAGAGAGGGCCAGGTTCAGGTTCAAGAGGGCGACACCATTTATACCCTCTCCCGTCAATATAACATTTCTCCGCGTCAATTGATGGAGATCAACAATCTGCCTTCTGCTGTGGTCACGCCGGGAGAGGTGTTGCTTGTTTCTTTGCCCAAGACGGCGCGCAGCGACCGCTATGCCCCACTTTCTGAGGGTGAGTCAGCGGTGGTCAAATCAGAAATTGACGCTGCGCCTGCCGTTGAGGTGGTGACGGCTGAAGCCGCTGTGTTGCCCGAGATTGCTGAAATTGAGAAGCGTCCTGTGGACTATTTATGGCCTTTGCGTGGAAGCGTGGTGGTGCCTTTTGGCAAGGCAAAAGGGGCGCAAGCGCTGGGGATTTTGGTGGAAGCCTCGTCGGGCACCGCTGTCAAGGCGGCTAAATCGGGGGAAGTGATTTATGCCGGTGGCGATTTGAAAGAATATGGTCAGATGGTTTTGATGCGTCATGAGGACGGTTCGGTGACAGCCTATGGACACCTTGAAGATGTGGATGTGAAGCAGGGCGACACCCTCAACCAAGGTCAACCCATGGGCACGCTGTCAGAGGTGAAACCTGGAAGTCATAAGGGGCGGCTCTATTTTGAGCTGCGTAAATCAAAGGAAGGAAGCACCCAAAAACCCAAGGCGGTGAATCCTTTGCCCCATCTTTCCAGCTGAGGGGCGGGTAGCCTTTTCCGGCCCATTGTGACAAATGCTTTGACTTTTTGAGCACGAATTTATAGAACCAAATAAGTCTTCTCAATAATATGAGCGTTTTTGTCCATGTCTAACCTTTTTCCTTCTCTTTGGGCAGCATCTGGCTCAGCGGGTGGTGCGGATTTGCTCCAGTTCCTGCCTTTGGTGCTGGTGTTTGTGTTGATGTATTTCTTCTTTATTCGTCCTCAGCAAAAAAAAGAGGCCCAGCAAAAAGAGTTGCTCGCATCGCTCAAGGTGGGGGATATGGTGCTGATGCAGGCGGGGTTGATCGGCAAAGTGCTGCGTCTTACAAGCGAGCATGAGATTTTGTTAACAGTGGCGCCTGATGTGGATGTGCGCGTGCTCAAGTCTTCTGTTGTCAAAGTGTTGGATGAGAAAGAGCCGCGACAGGTTCGTGTGGCCCAAAAAGAAAAAGCTATTGAGAAAAAGTCACGTCCTGTCAAGAAGAAGAGTTCTTAAGGGTTTATGTGGTCTTGGCGTCGCCTTTCGTTGTTGGTTGTGACCAGTGTGTGCTTGGTGTTATCTTTACCGGCATTGATGGGGCCGCATGTGGCGGCGCGCGTGTTACCGTCCTTCTTAAGGGGGCCTTTTTTGACGCTTGGCCTGGATTTGCAAGGGGGGGCGCACCTGCTGCTTGAGATTGATCAAAAGAAGATGGTGTCAGATCATTATTCTCTTTTGATGGGCAGTCTGCGTCGCAAGCTGCGCGATAAAGAATGTCGCTATGCAGCGTTTCGTGCCTCGCCTACGGGCATTTCCTTTGAGCTGCTTGATGACAAGCCGGATGCTTTTTTGTTAGAGCTTCTTCACAGTGTAGATGGTGCCTTGCGTATGCAGCGCACGGGTGAAACGGTGCACGTGACGCTCAGTGAAGAAAGTTTGGCCGCACTTTTTAAGCGGGCCCAAGAAAAATCCATCGAAACCATCCGTCGACGTGTGGATGAGACAGGCACAAAAGAGCCGGTGATTCAGGCGCAGGGTGATCGTATTTTATTGCAAGTGCCAGGGGCGGATGACCCTGAACGTGTGAAGGCGTTGGTGGGCAAGACGGCGCGCCTGACATTTCAATTGGTGCAAAATGTGCTGTCTTTGGATGAGATGCAGTCTTTTGTGCCCTCACCGGGTGATGAAATTTTGTTTTCCTTTGAATCAGAAGAGGGTGCTCAAGAGCGGCGAGGCCCCAATGTGGCCTATGTGGTGCAGAAAGAGGTGTTGTTAAGCGGCGATATGTTGGTGGACGCGCAGCCCTCTTTTGATGAATATGAACGGCCGCAAGTTTCCTTTCGCCTGAACGGGTTAGGGGCTGAGCTTTTTGCGGCAGTGACACAAAAAAATGTGGGGCGTCTTTTTGCCATTGTGCTTGATGGCAGTGTGGTCAGTGCGCCACAGATTCGTGGCCCCATTCCTGGCGGTCAAGGCGTGATTCAGGGGAATTTCTCGCTCAAAGAGGCCCAGGATCTTTCTTTGTTGATGCGCGCCGGGGCACTGCCAGCGCCGCTTAAGGTGTTGGAAGAGCGGCTCATTGGGCCGGGGTTGGGGGCGGATTCCATCCAAAAAGGCACGTTGTCTACGGTGTTGGCCATTGTGCTGGTGGTGATGATTATGTTTGCAGCCTATTCTGTGTTTGCGGGCTTTGCGAACGTGGCGCTCTTGGTGAACCTTGTATTGCTGATGGGCGGTATGGCGTACTTTGGGGCCACCCTTACGCTGCCGGGCATTGCTGGCATTGCGCTGACGCTGGGTATGGCCGTGGATGCCAATGTGTTGATTAATGAGCGTATTAAGGAAGAATTGCGTTTGGGGCGCAGTGTGCGTGGGGCCATTGATATGGGGTATCAGAGGGCCATGACCACCATTATTGATTCTAATCTGACAACGTTGATTGGGGCATTTATTCTCTACAGCTTTGGCACAGGACCTGTGCGCGGGTTTGCGGTAACCTTGTCCATGGGGATTTTGATTTCCATGTTTACGGCGGTGCTGTTGTCACGTGCGCTTGTTTTTCTGTGGTTTGCATACAAGCGTCCACAAACGCTTTGGTTATAGGTGAGGTCCTGACATGGGTTTTTTGAATCTGAAACATGTGCCCAGCATTAACTTCATGGGGAATCGCCGTGTGCCCTTTGGGATTTCAGGCGCCTTGGTGCTTTTTGTCTTGCTGGCGTTGTTGATCAAGGGTGTGCCCTATGGTGTCGATTTTAAGGGGGGCGCCATGGTGGAGGTGCGTGCACCTCATGCGGTCAAGCTTGATGATGTGCGGCCGGTGTTGGCCAAGGCGTTGGGAAGCAATGCCTCTGTCCAATCTTTAGACACCGCTGCTGATTTTTTGGTGCGCTTTGATGCTGAGGCCGTGGGAGATGACAAAGACGCCACCTTGAGCAAAATTACACAAGCATTCGGTGAGGGAAGCCGTGTGCGTCGCTTTGAGGCTGTGGGACCCAAAGTAAGTGCTGAGCTGTTGCAAAGTGGTCTTTATGCCATTTTCTTGGCGCTGTTGGCGATGCTGTTGTATATCTGGTTTCGCTTTGAGTGGCGTTATGGGTTGGCGGCGCTGATAGCGTTGCTCCATGATTGTGTGGCGGTGTTGGGGCTCTATGCCGTGGCGCGGATTGAGTTTAACGAAACGGCCATTGTGGCCTTGTTGATTACTGCCTCCTATTCCATTAACGATACAGTAGTGGTGTTTGATCGGGTGCGCGAAAATAAAGGGCGGTATACCACCATGCCGTTGCAAGAGCTGCTTAATCTCAGCGTGAATGAAACCCTGTCTCGCACCCTGTTAACATCCCTCACCACGCTGGCGGCTTTGTGGGTGCTTTATCTGTTTGGTGGGCCTGTGATTGCCATGTTCAGCTTGCCCATTTTGGTGGGTCTTTTTGTGGGGACGTATTCGTCCATTTGTTTGGCTACGCCGCTGTTGTATTTGTTGAGCCTTTCTTTTCATAAGACCGCGCTTGTGAACCAAAACAATCGGCACGAGCCCTAGCTCTTATGGCGTTTTCTCCTGCTTTCCTTATCACGCCATCGTTGTTAGCAGGTCTTTCTTTATCGCTCGTCGCAGGCCCTTTAGGGGCGCTCTTGGTGTGGCAGCGTATGGCTTATTTGGCGGACGCGTTGGCACATGCGGCCATTTTGGGAATGGTGTTTTCCTTTTGGATGCAGGTGCCGGCAGGATTGTCAGCTTTTCTCTTCTCTTGTGCCAGCGGCGCGCTGATCTGGCGGGGGCTTGCCCGTTTTCGCGGTCATGAAGACACGTTACTTATTCTTTTTTCTGGTGGCGCCATGTCTTTGGGGCTTTTTTTGATGACGCTGTGGGGGTTTTCGCGTGCCCACATCATGGGCTATCTTGCCGGTGATCTGGGCGCCATACAGCCAACAGAGAGCTGGATGGTCATGGGGTTTTGCCTAGGGCTGGCTGTGTTGCTCTTTGTGTTGCGGCGGCCGCTTCTCGCCGTGGTGGTGTCGCCTACGTTGGCTCAGATTGAGGGGCGCCCTGTGTCGTCTCTGTCCTTAGGCTTCTTGGTGACCACGTTTTTGTTTGTGCTTGTGGGTCTAAAGTGGGCTGGCTCTTTATTTATGGTGGTATGTATGGTGTGCCCGACCTTGATGGCGTCTTTCTGGGGGCGTACCCCTTATCATGTGATGATGGGGTCCTCTGTGTGTGGCGGGCTAAGTTTTATGCTTGGGTTTCACATTGTCAGCCTTTATCACACCCCGCTGGGGGCGTCTGTGGGGTTGGTGCTGGTGGGGGGCGTCGCTCTGAGTTGGGCGTTGGCACGTCTCTGGCCTGAAGGGGTCCAACAAAGAAAGGCAGCATTGTGAGCAGGGCCTCCTCCCTTCTTTTATCTGACCAGGGCCAAGCTTCTTTTGGTTATTACCAACATCCTGTGCTGGTGGGAGATCGTGTTTTTTTTGTGGCAGAGGGTGACCTTTGGCAAGCTGACATGGGCGCAAGTGGCATGGGTAAGGCCCAGCGTCTCACTTCATGTCAAGGCGCTATCACATCGCTGGCGATTCCACACCAGGGTGATGTGGCGTTTTATGCGGGCACCAACGAGGGCAATACCGAGCTTTACCAACTGTGCTTGTCATCTGGGGGTACACAACGTCTAACCTATCTTGGCGCACAGCTTGAGATTGTGGGTTGCACAGAGGCCGGGGATGTCATCGTGCGTTCTAACCACAAAACGGCCTTTGCGTGCCTCTTTCACCTCTATACCTTTGATCGAGCTTCTCAAACCTTACGCCTTATCGATGTGGGGCCGGCCAATTTTATCAGCACTGCTGGTGATGACACTGTGTTGGGCCGGCATGGTTATGGGTATGTCACGTGGAAGCGTTATCGCGGTGGCACGGCAGGTGAAATATGGGTGCAAAAAGGGTCATCGCCATGGCGACGTCTTTTTCCCGATCTGCGCAGCAATGTGTTGCGTCCCACATGCGTGGGCGGCCGTCTTTATTTTATGTCTGATCATGAGGGCATCGGTGCGCTTTATTCATCTACATTGGATGGTCAAGATCTGAAGCGCCACACGCATTTTGACGATTTTTATGTGCGCCACCTTTCCACAGACGGCACACGGCTTGTATATAGCAAGGGCGCAGATCTGTGGCTATTTGATCCGTCTACACAAAAAAATACCTGCATTTCTCCCCCCTTTGCCTCAGCGGGGATGGGTCGCACACGCGCGTTTGTGTCCGCCCAAAAAGATCTCTCCGCCTATGGGTTGAGCCCCAGTGGCCAGAAACTATGCCTTACAAGCCGGGGCCGTCTTTTCTGCGGCTCTCCGTTTGGTGGACCCATGATCCAGCTGGGTCAGCGGCATGGTGTTCGCTATCGGCTGGGCGTGTTTGTGGATGAAGATCACGTGATCGCCGTGCGTGATGAGGGCGCAAGAGAGGTGCTTGAAATCTTTGATGTGGGCACCCTTAAGGCCAGAGTCCTTCAGGGGGATTGGGGCCGCTTATTGTCTTTAACCCCATCTCCGCAAGGGCGTTTTGTGGTTGTTGCCAACCACACCCATGCATTGCTGAAGGTCGACCTCAAGACAGGGAAGGTGCACACCATTGACCAAAGCGCCTTTGGCGTTTATGCCGGCGTGAGCGTGTCGTTTGATGATACGTTTATTGCTTATGGGTTTGCGCGTTCTCATAAAATCCACGTGATTAAAATTTTCTCCGCCAAGACAGGAAAAACGGTGGAGGCGACACACCCGGTGCTGGGGGATGTGCATCCGGTGTTTGATCCTAAGGGCCGTTATCTTTATTTTTTATCCTGTCAAACCTATCGACCTGATGAGGTTGTCTATCAGCCTTGTTTGATCACCTTGTCTTCTGCGCTGACTTCACCCTTGATTTTGCCGGAGGAAAGCCTTGAGGAAGGCAAGGAAACCAAAGAAAGCGATAAGAAGAAAAAAACACCTTCGGTTGTCATTGACGTTAACAACATCCAATCGCGCACGTTGGCGTTGCCCATGGAGGCTTCGCATTTTGTGGGTGCTGCCGCTACCTCAGAAAAGGTTCTTTTTTTTAAGGATAAGGCGCCGCACAAGGCGGATAAAAAAAGTGAGGGCTTAAGCATTGTGACGTTTGACATGGCGCAACTCAAGGAAGAGGTGCTTTATGAGGGCGTTTTATATGCTGATCTGGCGCGTATGGGTGAGTGGTATGTTTTGTGCGACACGCAGGGGCGTTTGCGTGTGCTGCGGGTGTCAGAAAAGCCCGATGATGACGATACATCCTTTCGTGCGGGGGGGTGGTTTGATTTTGATCGCACCCTTTTTGAAGTGATTCCCCATGAAGAGTGGCGCTTTATGTTCACAGAAGCCTGGCGTCTTCAAAAAGATTTGTTTTGGTCTGAGGACATGGCAGGCACAGATTGGCAAGGGATCTATCACCGCTATGTGTCGCTGATCGACCGTGTGCACACACCTGCAGAGCTCATGGATCTCATTAGCGAAATGCAAGGCGAGCTGGGCGTTTCTCATGCCTACACCTGGGGATATGATGCAGGGCATGGTCCTTCTCATAGGCAAGGTCTTTTGGGGGGAGATCTTCACTATGATCACACTCATGACGTGTGGCGCTTTGTTGTGCTGGGGGATGGCTCGGGCGCAGAAGAAGAATCACGTGCCCCCCTCAAGGCGCCGGGGCTGAATCTCGCAGCGGGGGATGCCTTATTGGCAATTGATGGTCAGTGCCTCTCTAAGGACGTTTCGCCTGATCATCTGCTGGTGGGCAAGGCTGATGCCTGGGTGGCTCTCTGTGTGCGGCCCAAGGGGAAGAAAACCCCCCGCACGGTTTGGGTCAAACCAGTGGCCGATAGTCATGTATTAGCCTATCGCGCCTTTGTGGAGGAAAAAAGAGCGTTTGTGCACAAAGCGTCTAAGGGCAAGGTGGGTTATCTTCACATTCCCGATATGAGCGAATGGGGGTTGCAAGAGTTTTATAAGGCCTATGCTCACGAATTTGATCGCGAAGCCCTGATTCTTGATGTGCGGTTTAATCGCGGGGGGATGGTGTCCAGCGACATCTTGTCTCAATTGATGCACAAGCGTTTAGGGTATGACCAGAGTCGTCACGAAGGTCGTGTGCCATATATGTTGGACGCTCCCCGTGGGCCCATGGTGGCCTTGTGCAATGAATATACGGCCTCAGATGGCGATATGTTCGCCCACAGCTTCAAGCTATTGGGGTTGGGGCCCCTTATTGGGAAGAGAACCTGGGGCGGGGTGATTGGCATTTTCCCTAAACACCCGTTGTTGGATGGCTCATGGACATCACAGCCTGAATATGCCTTTTGGTTTCATGATATTGGTTGGCGCTTAGAGAACAAAGGCGCTGAACCTGACATTGTGGTGGATACCCCGCCTGCATCTCATGGGCGAGACCTTCAGCTTGAACGGGGCATTGCTGAGGCCATGAAACGTATCAAGAAGCATGAACAAAACGATGGGTGCCAATAATGTCATCTAAAAGAGGTTCGGATATCTTCCGCCTGAAAAAATATTTTTCAATCCTTTGGGAAAAAAGTGTTTAAAACCCATGCCTTGAACGCATGAAATAGAAAGATTTCCTCTTTCTTTATAAAAGGTTCCCTATACTTTTTGCAGAAGCCGTAAGACTCTTTTTGGTCTTCTGTCTTTTCTTGTTTTTTCTCTTTTTTTGTCAATTTATTAAAAAGTTGTTGTTTTTTTCTAGTGTATTTGTCACTTTATCAAAAAATGCGTTTTGTGCACAGGTATAGGATTACGTTCTTTTATGAAAAAAATATACGTTGCCGTTGTTTCTGTTTTTATGGGGCTGTCTGTGGGGCCGGTGTGGGCCAAGAAGGACACATCTCCAGTGAAGCGGACGCTTTCGTTTAGCTCAGGCTATCTCACCAATTCTTCAGGGTTGACGTATGCAAACAGTAACCGGGCGTTGTCAAACTTTTATGACGAGATTGGCATGGCCTATGGCGCGGGGTTTGATGCCGTGGCCGACACAGGCTGGGGCAGCCGCAACCGTGGATGGTTGGCCCTTTTAAACCTCATTCCTAACAGTATCGTCACGTATGTTCAAGGCACGGGCTATCATGAGTTTGGTCACTATTCACGCTTTAAGGCCTATGGGTATAGCCCTGTTTTTGCCAATGATCGTTACGCAAGCCAGGATCCTAGGCGCCGTACGGAAGGGTTTAAAAACCCCTTCACTTACACACTTTATCTCTTTACAAGGCCGGGTGCCGGTGCCGCCACCTATCAAGGCAAACCATTGTGGTTCGCGAAAGGAGCCTTGCTTGATGGTGTCGATGAAGCCACACAACAAGCCATGGAAAACGCCCTCAGAACAGGCGGCTATGCAGGTTTAGAAGCGTATATGATTGCGAATGCTGGTAACCCCAGTGTTGTCAATGTTGTGAGGAACCAGTTTGATAAGGAGATTATCATCTCTGCTGCGGGTGTCAACAACGCCATGCGCCTTTCGGGCGATTTGGTGGATCGTGCACGTCGAGGGGACGGCCACATCACCGATACTTTCATGTATATAGATGGACGGTTACAGTCACTGATGTACCCAAGCGAAGAGGGGGAACCCAATGCCTCTGCGGGCAATGATATGGACAGCTTGGTGGCCAGCTATCGCCTTAAAGAGTTTTCCATTCGCAAGTCCGATTTTAACACCGCCAATACGATTGCCTTGTTTTGCAGCTCTTCCACCTATGCTTATATGCTGGGGTGGTACCACTTTGTGGACAACGGCAACACGCGGGTCACACCGTTTACCTGGGGTGGGGTTTATGCACCGGATGTTGAAGCCTATCTCTTAGCGGAAGGTATTTCCTACAAGATCAAAACAGGCTATGCGGTGAACGATGTGTTGTCTTTCCCGGTGTCTGTAGAGTTTGTGAGTAAGGGCAAAAAAGGCGCAGAAGCCAGTGTGGGTGCGTGTTATCGCTTTGAGGCCTTGGGCAATATTGAGCTTTCGGGCAACGTGTTGTTTGGCCGCAAGTTGGGGGGAGATGTGCGTGTGCATGTGCCCGTGGATCGCTTCTTTGTGGAAGGCGTGGTGGAAAGCATGCACCAAAAAAGCTTCTATGGTCAGCGCAATATCCCCACCCTGAAGAAGAGCGTGCGCAGCACGGCCTTTCTTGTGCGGGCTGGCATCACCTATTAACCACAAGAAAAAAGAGGCGCGGGGGCTTCCTCATACCGCGCCGCCTCACTATACCAACCCCTCTTGCAAAGGCATTTCTATGCTGTCATAAGGGGGGTGAAAACAAGGATTCTTACCTTAAAAAAATCTCCTGCAACAAGCTAGGCTAGGCTCTCGATCCACTGAATCAGGTCTTTGATGTGCGTGATGGGTGTGCGGCGCAGGCCTTCTTTGGGGGGCGTGGAGGAAGCTGTCTTCTTTTTCTTGCTCACGGGCATCAGGGCTTGGGTGAAGCCCAATTTGGCGGCTTCTTTGAGACGCGCTTCCATTTGCGTTACAGGACGCACATCGCCGGAAAGGCTGAGCTCGCCAAAAATCACCACATCATTGGGCAGCGGTGTTTTTTTGATGCACGAAATCAGCGCAGCGGCTACGGCCAAATCAGCTGCAGGCTCACTCAGTTTAAGGCCGCCCACCACACTGAGATAAATGTCTTTCTGGCTTAAATGAAGGCCAGCCCTGGTTTCCAAAATGGCCACCACCATAGATAGGCGACCATGATCCCACCCCACTACCGAGCGACGGGGCGACGGCAGGTAAGACGGTGAGGCCAGCGTTTGGATTTCAGCCAAAAGCGGCCGGGTGCCCTCAATGCCGGGGAAAACCACAGAACCCGTGGCATTTTGGTCACGGTGGCTCAAAAAAAGCGCGGAAGGATTGGGTACTTCATGCAGACCTGTTTCCGTCATATCAAAAACGCCCAGCTCATCACTGGGTCCAAACCTATTTTTCTGGGCGCGCAAGATGCGAAACGGATGGCCGCGCTCCCCCTCAAAGTAAAGCACCGTATCCACCATGTGTTCAAGCAATTTGGGCCCCGCCAAGGCGCCGTCTTTTGTGACATGTCCCACCAAAATAAGAATGACACCATATTTTTTGGCTGCGCGGATCAATTCGTGAGAAGCGCTTCGAATTTGACTGACCGTGCCAGGCGGCGCATCATTATGCATGAGGCTCATGGTTTGAATCGAATCCACAACGGCCAAGGCCAGGTGCTCTTGCTCAAGCGATTGAATCACTTCTTCCACATAGGTGCTGGAGGCCAGCTTAAGCGGGGCATCAGAAAGTCCTAAACGTTGGCTCCGCATGCGTACCTGATCAAGCCCTTCTTCGCCGGAAATATAGCCGCACGGTAGCTCGCGGGACAAAGCCGCTGACACTTGAAGCAAAAGGGTGGATTTGCCAATGCCGGGGTCACCACCTAATAAGACAACACTGCCCGGCACAAGACCGCCACCGCAAACACGGTCAAACTCTTGAATATGTGTGCACATGCGCTGTAAAGGGTTTTGGGCCGTTTCTTTGAGGGAAGTGAAATGAAGCCTGGGCCCTTTTTTCTTGGTTTTGCTGATATCCGCCGTTTCTTCTACAAAGCTGTTCCACATGCCGCACCCTTCGCAGCGGCCCGCCCATTTAGGTGCAATAAAACCACAGCTTTGACACACATATTGCTTGGAGGCACCCATGACGTCTTTCTTTGACTCGACCAAAAAGCTCTATTCTACTCTGTTGAGAGGAAAAATCCAATCTTTTGCACTTTAGCGCTATGCCAGGCTCGGTTTTTGGGGGGGCGGTGCTAACTCATAGCGGTGTCTGCCGATTCTGCCACAAATTCTTTGTGTAAATTGGTGGAATGACATCGGCCGATGGCATCATAGTTTTTCTCAATCCAGGCTTTGCCCGATTTGCGTCCCTCTTCAAACAGAAAATGAATAAACCCCCAGTCTGGGTTAAGCGCGCTTGAGAGGTCAAGGTCATTAAAAAGACTTTCGTTTCGCACCAAGTGCATATTGAGACGCTTCATGGTACCTTCTTGGATGATGCCTTTTTGCATCAAGTCACCCACAAAATCAATCATGCGCATTTCACGCATCAGACAGGCGTTATAGGTGATTTCCTTGTGCCGCTCGATCACCTCATGGGCCGTGAGGGGTAGGCGCTTGCGATTCATCACCGTGAGCTGGATCACCATAATATCAGGGGTGTCACATGAATAGATGAGGGGATAAATGGCCGGGTTGCCCACAAATCCACCGTCCCAATAATTCTCGCCATCCACTTCCACGGCATGAAACAAAAAAGGCAAGCACGCGGAGGCTAACATTTTCTGGGGCGTGAGGGTGTCGAGTGTAAACAGCTTAAGCTTGCCCGTGTTCACATGGGTGGCGCACAAAAAAAGTTTCAGCTCTTTGGCAGAGCGGAGCAGCTCAAAATCAAAAAACGCTTCCACCATATCCCGCAAAATGTTGATGTTGAGCGGGTTGGTTTGATAGGGGGAGAACACATTTTGCATCAAGCTTGAAAAAAAGCGAAAGGGATCAAACTGCGGGGTGCGCATATCCAGAGATTGGGGAAAAAAAGCCCTGTGATAGGGGCTGAAGAGGCCGCCATCCGCAATTTTTTGCCAAAAGCGCCTCATTTCTTGGCGCCCTCCTTCAAGGCCTCCGCGCAGCAACCCTTGAGCCAAGGCCACAGCATTCATGCCGCCTGCAGAGGTGCCGCTCAAGCCTTCAATATCAAGGCGCCCATCTTCCAGCAAGCTGTCCAAAACGCCCCAGGTAAACGCTCCATGAGATCCGCCCCCTTGAAGCGCAATGGCAATTTTTTTGCGGGGCTGACCTTTATCACCCACGTTGCCGGTTTGTTGTGTTTGCTTTTTTTCTTCGGAAGCCGCCATGAAGGCACATCATACATCGTTCATATTCATGTTTATGCATAACGGGAGATGTAAAATTTTAAGTAAAAATCTGTGATGATATTGTGGATTTACATTGTAGCGGGATCTTTTATAATTTTTCTATGCAAAAAGAAATGAACGTTAGGTTGGTGGAAAGCGGCGATGTCAAGACAAGACTATTATGATGTACTTGGTGTGCAAAAGGGGGCCTCAGATGCCCAAATCAAAAGTGCATACCGGAAACTGGCGCTGAAACATCATCCTGATAAAA
This sequence comes from Candidatus Hepatobacter penaei, assembly GCF_000742475.1. Taxonomy (NCBI): domain Bacteria; kingdom Pseudomonadati; phylum Pseudomonadota; class Alphaproteobacteria; order Holosporales; family Holosporaceae; genus Hepatobacter (SeqCode); species Hepatobacter penaei (SeqCode). The sequence goes on from NZ_JQAJ01000003.1 coordinate 233,168, forward strand.
ACAAGGGAGACAAAGCGGCAGAAGCCAAGTTTAAGGCGATCTCTGAGGCCTATGAAGTGCTGAAAGATAAGCAAAAGCGGGCGGCTTATGACCAAATGGGTCACCGTGCCTTTGAAGGCGGCATGGGCGGCGGTACAGGCGGCTTTGATCAAGGCGGGTTTAACTTCAACTTCAAATCCGGGGGGGCTGGGTTTGATATTTTTGAAGACATTTTTGAAGATTTTATGGGCGCCGGTGGCCGTGGTCAGCGAGGCGGGGGGCGTCGCCGCAGCGCTGAGGTGCGCGGCTCTGATTTGCGCTTTGATATGGAAATTTCGCTGGAAGAAGCTTTTAAGGGCCTGAAAACAGAAATTTCTATTCCCACATGGGTGGCGTGTGATACATGTCGTGGCACAGGTTCTGCCGGCGGCAAGCCGCCCAGCGTGTGCGGGGGATGTCAGGGGCAAGGCACCGTCACGGCGCGGCAAGGCTTTTTTGTGGTGGAACAGCCCTGCGGCCAGTGTCACGGCACGGGCCAAAAAATTGAAGATCCGTGTCGCACCTGTGGCGGGGAAGGGCGCAAGCGGCACAAATCCACCATTATGGTATCTATTCCTGCAGGCATTGAGTCAGAATCGCGGGTGCGCATTGCCGGCAAAGGTGAAGCGGGCGTGCGTGGGGGGAGCCCTGGAGATCTGTATATCTTTGTGACCATCCGTCCTCACCCATTGTTTCAACGTGAGGGGCGCGACATTCATTTTCAAGCACCCATTTCTATGGTGAAGGCTGCGCTGGGGGGATCGTTAGAGGTGCCCACCATTGATGGCAGCCGTGTGCGCGTCACCATCCCGGAAGGCACACAATCAGGGCATCGTCTGCGGGTACGCATGAAGGGTATGAGTATGCTTAAAAGCACGTTGCGTGGTGATCTTTATGTACAAACCATGGTGGAAACGCCGCAAAACTTGAGCACGGAAGAAAAAGACCTGCTGCGCGCCTTTGAAAAAAAGACTGATGAACGCAAGGCCCAACCCATGGTGGCCAAATTTCTGGACAAGATTGCGTCCTTTTTCCGTTAACGCCTCCCGCTAACTTCCTTGTTCTCGTTCAACAGACGTGGTGCGCATGATGGAGAAGAGGGTCTTTTTGTTGCCTTTGGCCGTCACTCAGTTCTGATCGCCTGGCACGCTCTTAGGGGGCGCGTTTGTGGTTTTTTTCTCGTTTTTCATGCATTTTTCCACAATTTCCTCAATACGACGTATGCCTTCATAACGATTGGGGGGGCTATCTTCTATCAGGATGCTTATGCCCTTGTCTTTTAGCATGCTCATGGCAGAGGGTTGTCCTGGATAGGCCATTTTTGTCTCAACGAAGGTACGAAGGTTTGTTTTGATGAGGCTGATAGAATGGGCGTGGGTGTTTGTGTGGAGCCATGTCAAAAAGGCGAGCCTTTTCCCCTTGTCAATATGCCAGGTGTTTGTGAAGTCAAGAAACACCGCTTTTCTAGGATCGTGTTCATAGTCTTTGAGATTCTCCTCTGAAAACCCTGTTAAGAAATGGTCCATGGCTTTTTCGACACGTTCTTTCCGACTGTTTTTAAAGTCAAGGGCACATCTTTGCTGATCCACAGAAAAGCTGGCTATGATATTGAAGAAGGTGGTATGACTTTTATGTCTGCCTATATGGGCAAGATAGGCTCTTACACAATCGCCCACAGCATCTGCATCAGGTGTGGGAGGCGGGTCAGCAAAAACATCGATGCCCTTGTCGTGAACAAGAAAGTCATAGAGAGATGCGCTGTGTAGATGGCCTCCTTCATCAAAGCTGTCAACGATATCTTCTGCCAACAGGGTAAGAACAGGGGGCGCTACTTTGATCATACAGAGGTTATGCCGTTGGCGCGTTGAGGCCATGGCCAGAAAAAGATCAAGCACGTTGTTTTTTTGTGCGGGGTCTGTGAGGTGCGGGTTTGCAGATAGATCGCATAGATGACACTGAGAAATCTTTTGCGTCCACTCTGTCCATGTCCTCATGGCATGCATCTCAGCAAAATCACGGGCAATGATCACGGGCTTTTTTCCTTTGATTATACAGCGCCCTACTTGCTGGCCTTTTATCATGTCATTCCAAACGCTGTGTGAAGGTTCGTGTGCTAATTTTTCGGCAATAAGGGTTTGTATCGCGTTTGAGGGGGTGTCTGTGGGTGTTGGTTCCTCTTTTTTGCGCTTGGGCTTAGAGGCAGGGGCGAGGCGCGCTGAGGGGGTAAATGCCTCTTGATCAGACGTTCGTTTGGGGACAGCTACCCGGTCAAAAGCCGCAGCTAAATTTCTTTGAGCCGTAGGTGGTGCAAAAAGTGGATGTGCAAGTGCCCAACACACACACACAGAAACGAACACACCATAAAAAGACATCCACATTACCTTTTCTCCATCGCACCATTCACATATCCACTCATCCCTAGCGTCGTCGCTTAATTGCTTTCCCACCCATCTTCATTCTTGGCTCTCTTAGAGGCAGAAGCAGGCCCAGCTGATTGCTCTTTTCTTTTGGAGGGGGGCGTGCGATCAGACGATGAATCAAAGTTGGGTTTGTAACGTGGCGTAGGTCGAGGCTCATCAGAGGGACTATGGATTGGCAAAGCAACATTTGAAGGTATGCTGTCTGCATCAGGGGACGCCATCATGTGGCCGACGCTTAAGGGGTTGGGTGACGGATACACAGGGCCATCACCACGGGCCTCATCTATCTTGAGAAACATCTGTCTCCTCAAAGGCTTTTTTTGAGGGGAGGGCGAACCCCCTGCGGCTTCGTCATCGTTTTCTGAGCCTTCTGCTTGAAGGAAGGAGTTGGTCAGACTCTCACCAGCAGCGCCTGCCTCTTCTGTTGCCTCATCCTTTGCTGTGCTTGTGGCTGAGGATAAGGAGGAGTCGGTTGCTTTCCTTGCAGGTTTTTGTGGCGTTCGTGGCGTTGTTGACGAAGCTGTGGCTGTGTGTGGAGGCGAAGCGTCTAAATCCACATTACGGGCGGGGCAAGAGGGACCGGCCATTAGCATGGTGCTGGCCCCTAAACATAAAGACACAAAAAGAGACACGTTTTTCACACAAAACCCTTTTATTTTCAATAAGTTAATGATCTCTGTTGTGCCTTTTTGTTGACTAAATGTCAATATAAGATCGATACATTATATCGAAAATAAAATTTCTTTAAATTCAAGAAGAAAATGATTTTTTTATGTAAAAAAATGATAAGTTTATCGTTTTTTTATTATCTAAGATTTTAATGAATATCTAGAAAAAATAAATCTATCTACGTGTCAGCTCTTGCCAAAGTGTGCGCTGCGAAAAAGCACGATGCCGGGGCGGACCTTCACACGCACATGGTGGTGGCCGCGGGCTTGGGTATGGGTCCCTTGGGGCGCAAGGATGCTTCCTGCCCGTTAAGAGGGTTTGGCAAAAGGGTAGGTGAATAACAACACATGCAATATGTTGAAAACGGCATGGGCGATGATAGAGGTTTCAAGGCGCCTGGTGCGGTGATAGGCCCAGCCATAAGCCAAGCTGGCAACACAGGCCATGGACGCATAGCCGTGATGAGGGAGGTGAGCCAGCCCAAAAATGGCGCTGGTAAGCACCAAGGCCCACCCCCAAGAGAGGTGATAACGCATCAATGCTTGGGTCAAAAACGTTTGGAGAAAAAGGCGGTAAAACACCTCTTCACTCAAGCTAGTCCACAAAACGTTTTTGAAGAGCCATAGGGGGAAATAGGTCGGCACTCCTGGCGCGAAGGCCACCACTTGAAACCACAAGGCCGGGGCCAGTAAAGCTCCTGCAAGCACAAGGCTGGTGCTGCCGCCCACAAATAAGCTCTGCTGCCAGATGGGCCATGATGCCCTTTCAAACAGGCATAGGTATAAAATAAACAAACTCACCACCACGCCCTCTGGCATAAAACACAAACAATAGGCTGTGGATTGCGGTTTGATGGCAAGTGGGGGCAAGCTGAGCACAGGCTGAATTCCTGAAAATGTATGCTTCATGAGAAAAAAACCTAAGAGGCTGGCCAGCATTCCCCAAAGCAGTTTTTGGCTTGATGTGCGTGCATGGCGATAAAACATCCACAAAAAGGCTCCTTCGACCAGCAGGCCATAAGGGCCTAGCCCTCCGTGGGTTCCCATCCAGACAAACCATCCCTTAAGGGTGCCCATAAGAAAGATCACCCCAAGGCACACGCGAATCTTTGACCGCCACGGCGTGAAAAAAGGCAGCAGCACGCCCAGAAACGCTGCAGGGCTTGTGTAATAAAGGGCGGCCACAGCGTAGAAGCTGGCGATCTTCAGCGAGGAGATAAAGCGGTCCAGGGCTTGGTGGAAGGATCTGAGGAAAGGGGTTAGAAAAACGATACTTGTGGCGCTTATGGTTGACATCAACGTGGATCTCGGCTTGAGTGGTTATTTTTGGGTAATGACCTTGACAGTGATTACATGCTCAGAAAATCAATTCTTTGCAGAGAATACGCCTCTAAGGTTTCATATAGTTGAAAACTTAGATAGATTTTTATCTATACGCGCAGCCCATAGGCGCTGCCAAAGAAGAGAGAAGGATCGAGGTTGGTTATGATGCTTTCGTGGGGACCTTTGAAGGGACGTATTCATCCAGCGGGCTGGTCTTTTATAACCTTAGGGGCGGGGCTGAGTATTCTGTTTTTGTTTGTGTGGCCTGTGGTGGGTGTTTTGGCCCTGGTGCTCACCTTGGGATGTGCTGCTTTTTTTCGTGACCCTGAGCGTGTAGGTCCAAAGAGCACGCAGGCCATTGTCAGCCCCGCTGATGGTGTGTTGGTGGATATCTGCCATGCCAAACCTCCTGCGGAAGTGGGTCGGTACCGTGAAGGGAATTGGGTGCGCCTTAGCATTTTTCTCAGCCTTTTTGATGCACACGTGACGCGCATGCCGCAAAAAGGACGTGTGTTGATGACCACCTATCACAAGGGGCAGTTTTTTAATGCCTCTCTAGACAAAGCCAGTCAGAAAAATGAACGCAACACCGTGGTGCTGGAGGCAGAAGGCACCACCATGATGATCACACAAATTGCAGGCCTGATTGCGCGGCGTATTGTGTGCGATGTGTCAATTGGTGATCAGGTTATGCGGGGGCAAGCTTTTGGCATCATTCGCTTTGGGAGCCGTGTTGACGTGTATTTGCCAGATGATGTAGAAATTTTTGTTCAAAAAGGGCAAAAAATGGTTTCAGGAGAAACGGTGCTCGCCAAAAGAGCATGAAACACCACAGGCTTCCTTTATAGGCTGAAGGCTTGCTTCAGCCCCTTGACTTGCCTCTTGGTTAGATATTCGGTAATGATCAAAGGAAGTTGTTTGTTTATTAGCCTGTCTTTGGCATTCTATGATGAGATCACCCCTTAAGGAGGCCATTTTGCGTAGCGAAAAAACGCGCCTGTCTTCAGCGCGCGCCCAAAATGCACCGTCGCTGGATATATTGCATCGTTTGTATCAAAAGATGCTTTTGATTCGGCGCTTTGAAGAGCGAGCCGGGCAATTGTATGGCCAAGGATCGATCGGTGGGTTTTGTCACCTTTATATTGGCCAAGAGGCCATCGCCGTGGGCACGTATGAAGCGAAAGAAGCGCAAGACACGATGGTTACGGCCTATCGGGATCATGGGCATATGTTGGTGTCAGGCATGGACCCACGTTTTGTGATGGCAGAACTTACCGGCAAAGCCGCGGGCAGCTCGCAAGGCAAGGGGGGGTCGATGCACATGTTTGATCCTGAGAAAGGCTTTTTGGGTGGGCATGGCATTGTGGGTGCGCAGGTGCCGCTGGGCACCGGCGTGGCGTTTGCCCATCAATATTTGAACAAAGACGCGGTGAGCCTTGTGTTTTTGGGTGATGGCGCGGCCAATCAGGGGCAAGTGTATGAGGCCTTTAACATGGCTTCCTTGTGGCGTCTGCCTGTGCTTTACATCATCGAAAATAACCGTTACGCCATGGGCACATCCGTGGAGCGAGCCTGCGCTAACAGTGAGGACCTTTATAGGCGGGGTGAGCCATGGGGCATTCCTGGCCAAAAAGTCAATGGCATGGATGTGTTGGAAGTGATAGAGGCCACCCGTTCTGCTCTGGCTCAGGTGCGCACGGGCCAGCCGATGTTGCTTGAGATGACCACCTATCGTTATCGGGGGCATTCCATGTCAGATCCTGCCTTGTATCGCACCAAGGAAGAGGTGGACAATGTCAAAACGAATGAAGATCCCCTGCTGTTTCTCAAAGAGCTCATCTTAACCCAGGGGCAAGGCGAAGAAGAGCCTCTGAAAACCATTGAAAAAGAGGTCAAAGAGATTGTGCTAGATGCTGTGGCCTTCGCAAAAGAGGCGCCCTTGCCGGATGATGCTGCACTTTACACAGACGTGATTAAGGAGGAGGCATAAAATGGCAGAGCTGGCGATTAGAGACGCGTTAAGAGACGCCATGGCCGAAGAAATGCGCCAAGACAGCCGTGTGTTTTTGATGGGCGAAGAGGTGGCGGAATATCAAGGGGCCTATAAAGTGAGCCGCGGCCTTTTAGAAGAATTTGGCCCTAAGCGCGTGGTGGATACCCCCATCACCGAAAGCGGGTTTGCAGGCCTGGGTGTGGGTGCAGCGATTGCAGGCCTGAGGCCGATTGTAGAGTTTATGACCTTCAATTTTGCCATGCAGGCCATTGACCATATCATTAACTCTGCGGCCAAAACCCATTATATGTCGGGGGGGCTCATGTCGTGTCCTATTGTGTTTCGTGGGCCTAATGGCTCAGCGGTGCAGGTGGGTGCGCAACATACGCAGTGTTTTGCCAGCTGGTATGCGCATTGCCCGGGATTGCGTGTGATTGCGCCTTATGATGCCGCCTCTGCCAAGGGCTTGCTCAAAGCGGCTATCCGTGACCCTAACCCGGTGGTGTTTTTAGAGCATGAATGCCTTTATGGCCACACTTTTGAGGTTGAGCCTGACAATGATAATGTGTTGCCCATTGGCCAAGCCCACGTGGCACGCGTTGGTCATGATGTGACGATTACGGCTTTTTCTTATGGCATGCTGTTGGCCACGCAGGCGTCCGAAGCGTTGGCAGAAAAAGGCATTCAGGCGGAGGTGATTGATTTGCGGACACTAAGGCCTTTGGATCGCGACACCATTCTCAACTCCGTGCGCAAGACCAACCGCCTTGTGAGCGTGGAAATGGGCTGGCCTCAGGGGGGTGTGGGCGCAGAGATTCATGCCATACTGAACGAAGAAGCCTTTGATGATCTCGACGCACCGCCTGTGCGTGTGACGGGCGTTGATGTGCCCATGCCTTATGCCACAAACTTGGAAGCGTTGGCCTTGCCTTGCGTTCAACAAATTGTTGAGGCCTGTTTGAAGGTGTGTTACAGAACGTAAGTAACGGTGATATCAGGCGCGCCTGTTAGGTGTGCGTTTTTTTCTGTCTTAAGGAGCCCTTATGTCCATTGAGGTTTTCATGCCTGCCCTTTCACCCACCATGAAAAAGGGCCACCTGGTGGCCTGGCACAAACAGGAGGGTGACACCGTTGAGGTGGGGGACTTACTGGCTGAAATTGAAACAGACAAAGCCACCATGGAAGTGGAGGCTGTGGATGATGGCGTGATGGGGTCTATTTTGGTGGCCGCGGGCACCAAAGATGTGGCGGTGGGCACACCCATTGCTGTGTTGCTGGAGGAAGGAGAAGAGGCCTCAGCTTTGACGGCGCCATCTCCTTCAAAAGAGGCAGCTGCCAACGCCCCCGCCCATCACGCGCCGGCTAACCATGATGAAACATCTCTATCCCTTTCGTCAGAAACCGTGGAAGGGGTGGAGACGTTTGATGTCCCCAACATGGTGCCTCATCCTGACAATGATGATCGGGGCGGGGTGCGTATTTCACCTCTGGCCCGAAAACTGGCTCGCGACCATGGTGTGGACACACGAGCTCTCAAGGGCTCAGGCCCACGGGGGCGCATTGTGAAGGCTGATATTGAGCAGGCCCTTGCAAGGCCTTCTGTTGCTCACGTATCTGGGGGAGGCTCAGCGCAGGCTCTGCCATCCTCACCGGCTGCCCCCGTGCCATCTTCAGCGCCTGTGCCTTCGTCACCTGAGGGGCTCTTTTCTGGCTATGAGCCTGCCTTTGAGGCTGTGCCGGTAAGCGGCATGCGTGAGGTGATTGCCCAGCGTTTGTGGCAATCAAAATATGAGATTCCTCATTTTTATGTGACCCGTGAGGTGGACATGGGCGGCGTAACGGCGTTGCGGCAAAAGCTGAAGGCGCGCGACATCAAGCTGTCAGTCAACGATTTTGTGCTGAAAGCCACGGCTCATGCGTTGCAAGCCTTTCCCTTTGTGAACAGTGCGTGGGCACAGGATACCATCCGGGTTTATCAAACGGTGGATCTGGCGGTGGCCGTGTCGGTGGCCGAAGGGTTGATTACGCCTGTGATTCGTGATGCGGCTTCGAAGGGCCTGAAGGCACTGGGCGCAGAGATGAAAGATCTGGCCGCGCGCGCGCGTGAGGGCAAGCTGAACCCGCAAGAGTTTCAAGGGGGCACCTTCACGGTCTCAAGTTTGGGCATGTTTGGGATTGACGCTTTTTCAGCCATTGTCAACCCCCCTCAGGCAGGCATCTTGGCCGTGGGCGCATTGAAGGACGTGCCTGTGGTGAAAGCAGGGCAGGTGGTGGTGGCGCCCCGCATGACCTTAACGCTGTCTGTGGATCACCGCGTGGTGGATGGTGTGCTGGCCGCCCACTTTTTGAATCAGATCAAGCAGTTTTTGGAAGACCCCGCCGCCATGCTCTTATAAAACCCGTGGTCACGACGCCCGTGGTGCCTAGCCATGGCGCGTTTTATCGAGGTGAATGGCTTGACAAAGAAGGGCCGCTGACTCACTTTTAATAAGCAGGGCGCTTAGCTCAGGGGGAGAGCGCTGCCTTCACACGGCAGAGGTCACTGGTTCAATCCCAGTAGCGCCCACCATCTTTACACATCCTGCCTTTTTTCCACTGAAAAAATCATGATGTAGTGCCTATTGTGAGTGTCTTGCGTCTTTTTACTCAAGGATTTTCTGCGGCCTGCGTTTGCCCCGTAAGCACACCCTCTCCTCACTTCCTATTTATTGACAAAAAAGAAAACAAAAGAAATAATGGGCGCGGGTTAGGTTATCGATTGTAAGGGGGGTTTATCTATGTCTTGGGGTCGTAGGGTTTGTGTGGGTGCGGTATTGTTAACGTGGGGGTCGTCTTTAGAAGCTATCTCGAGGGTGCATGTTTGGCATGGTTCGGACAAGCGTGCACTCGAGCGAAATCTACAGGATTTTGCGCGCAATCAAGAGGAACTTACAGGGAGAATAGGGGCACTTGAGGGGAGCAAGTGGAGCCACTCTTCCGCCAGGGATCTGTTCAATGGTCGGCCGAATGTACAAGACCTCAATCATAGGTTAGATAATCTTCGGGAAGAACTCGCTGTTTTTAAACAAGCGCAAAAAAGAACGCAAAGGGATCTTCAAAAAGAAAATAACAGTCTGCGCGCTAGGCTCATACAGTGTATGGCAGAGATACGGACGCTTCAGATCAGGCTAAAAGACCTGTCGCGACCCAAAGCTTTGGTCAAGAAAACGGTGACAAGGCCTGAGAGAAAGAGGGCGGAGGTTGTGCAAGAAAAGAAAGAGGTTACCTCAGGTTAAACAAGAGGCTCTCTGTGCGCTTAGAACCCTGCTCTGTGGATGAAGCTCTGCGGTTGCGCGCCCTCCATGAAGAGGGGGGTCGCAAGGGGGAGCATTTTGTTGACATATGGGCACAAAACAAGGAAGATTGCAGTTAAAGGCATTGTTTTTAAAGAACTTTATCATGATGGTTTCTTGTATGTCCTCTTTTGTGCGTATGGTTTGTGTGGGCGCGTCGTTGTTGATGTGTCATGGGTTATGGGCCGTGGGCCCGGGTGATGAGGTGCCGAGGGATGAACCGAGAGGCACGCTTTGCGCGCCATATGCCCAGGATCAAGCTTGTGAGGGTGAGGCGTTGTTGCCCAAGCAGGCAGGCACAGAGGCTGAAGTTAAAGAGTTAAGGGAGCTCGTTGCAGCGTTGACGGCTGAGGTTGAAGAGTCGCGTCAGAAGCAGGCAAGCATAGAGACGCGGGTTGACACGTTGGAGGCTGACGTTAAAGAGTTGAGGGGGGCCTTGTGGTTGCCCTAGAGCAGCTCGCCGTTATCACGCGGCCAGGGTATGTGCAACAGTGGTGGATCTATCTTTCTGCCGGTGCGACCTTTCTTTTTCAGGCTGCAACGACGCCTTTTGATCCCTTGGCCCTTTATCAGCATCATCTTGAAACATAAAGGTTCATGGGGGCTTTGACCCCTTTTGCATGGGGGATGGGCCAGCCTTTGCCCTCAGCAATGAAGCCAGCCAGGCACGATCTTATAGAATCATCTTTTGCGGGGATGGGCGTGTATCCCTTCTGTTGAAGCGCGAGGTCCATCTCGAGGTCCATCTTGTTGACATATGGGCACAAAAAAAGAGAGAATAACGATTATCATATTGTTTTTATGGAGTTTTTTATGCATTCATATTTTTTCTTGTCGTTGCGCACAGGGTTGGTGGGCGCGGTGTTGTTGTTGTCTTCATTTGTGCATGCAGGTGTTTCTGGCGCATCAGATGATGAGGGTGAATCTGTGGGGGCAGGTGCTCCTTTTGTAGAAGACCTGAAAGAAGAGCTAGAGCAGAAACATATGGGAAACGTTTCGTCAGCTGCGTACCATGAAGACCTGCTGGCAGAAGGAAGGAAGCTTGAAAAAGCTTTAGAAGCAGAAAACAAGGCTTTTCAGCAACAGAATGCCGCCCTGGAACAAAAGAATGCCGCCCTGGAACAACAGAAAGCCTTCCTGAAACAAAGAATAGCCGATCTGAAAGCCGCCCAGGAACAAGAGAAAGCCGCCGTGGAACAAGAGATTGGAAAAAATTACAGAGAGGGGTTGCAACAGGTGTGGGACAGTCTGCAAGGCCGTAAAGCACCATGGGCTGTGGCGATGTGTGAAGAGATAAAAAGTTTGATTCAATATCAATCTAACCCTGATGCTTTGAAAAAGCTGAAGGCGCGTTTGGTTGCGCATTTAGCTGAAGAAGAAGAAAAACAAGCGTGATCCGAAGCAAAGGAACAAAATGATTGACATATAGGCATGTGTTGTGGACCATAGGACTGAATTTCTGAGTGAATTTCTGAATGTTTTGCCTAAGGGGGTGCTGATGTTTTGTCGTATGTTTTCTTCTGTGCGCGCCCTGCTGATGGGGTCGGCACTTTTGTTATCCACCGTTGCCTATGCGGGCCACGGCGATCAGAATGCAGAAGATCGTCCAGAAGGCGCATCGTCAACGCCACGTATGTTTTCGCATGAAAGGTTTGCCACTGTTGAAGAAGCGTTAGGCGGGGTCAATCAAGAAATAACTGCGTTACATCAAGCGTTAGCTTCCTGTTCACAGGAAGAAAAAGAATCAGAGCAGAAAACCCGAGACCAGATAACATGCAGGCTAGAACGCTTACAAAAGGAGCATGCTGAACAAGTGGAAGAGGTGTCTCGTCTTAAGGAAGAGCGCAGATTGCTTGAGGAAAAGCGATGCATTTTGGAGAAGATGGAGAAGATGAAGTCTGATTCTCGTGCGTCTGACAAAAAGAGGGAAAACGATCCTGGGTCCACAGAAGCTTTGCAATATTCGCCTCTTTCTTCTGAAACTTTGACTCCAGAAGATGTCAGGGATGGGAGGGCTTCATTGCCTAAGCCGCCTGCTACCTTTGCAGATGAAGGTCAAGAGCTTGCTACCCCTGAAGATGACGGTCAAGAGCCTGCCTCCTCTGCAGATGACGGGCGGGGGCGTTGAGGCACCTTCTTCATGTGTGAAGCCGGGGGTGCTTGATGTTGACCTGTTTGGATGGTTGAGATATAAAGAATAGGAAGCAATCGATAGGTTTGGTCATGTCTCGTTTTTGTCCCGTTTCATCGCGGCGTTTGTTGTTTGGCAACAATGTGTCTCACGCGAATAATCGCACGCGGCGCACCTTTGCGCTGAATTTGCAGCCCTTTTCTTTTTTTAGCGAGGTGTTAGGCCAGGTGGTGTATTTGCGCCTTTCTACACGCGGTATGCGTTCGATTGAAAAAGCGGGCGGCTTAGATGCCTATCTTGAGGGTCACTCAAAAAGCACGCTGGATGAGGCCCTGCGCCCCCTTAAGCGTTCGTATGAGAAGGCCAAAAAGCGGGTGGGTTCTTCAGAAAAAGCGGCACAAAAAGCCTGAAAACCAAAGCCTCAGACATTGTGGTTATGGCTTTTGGCTGTGTGTTGGCTTTGTGCCCGTGAATCTTCAGCCTTTTTCTAGTGATTTCCGCTCTTGACAGGGCGGCCGTGAGGAGAGAGGCTAGGGAAGGTGCCCTTGTGTGAAAAGGGGGTGTAGCTCAGTTGGTTAGAGTGTCGGCTTGTCACGCCGAAGGTCGCGGGTTCGAGTCCCGTCATCCCCGCCATCCATCCCGCCTTTGTCATTGACCGTATCTGTGTGATGGCCATGAAGCCCGCCGCGTCTGTTGCACCTGCGTCCTTTGGCTCTCTTTCATTGAATCTCCATCACCCCTCGGCCTGCCCTCCTTTCTACTCCTGCACCTTTTTGCTCTCATGCCCTTTCATCGTGCTCCTTTTTGAATTATCGCTCTTTTTGGGGGTCGTTTTTCTTGTGGATAACAGCTCTATGCGTGTTGCTTGCCTTTCTTCCAGGTTGTAGGGTCCTGAGGTTTGTTTGGCTTAAGGTCCATCAACGCCTTTTTTAGGGTCTTTTGCTAGGGTGAGATCAGGGTTTCCTACCGGGTGGATCGAGTGTGCACACAATTCAATCACGATGTTTGTCTTGGGTGGCGTATGCCAGCTCTTTAGCCTTTCAGTCCACACCTTGTTTGCCAGGGTCTTTGTCGTCGTCGTGCGTGTTGGCGGTGGATCACAAGCTTGTGGGCCTTTCGTATGCTCACGATTTGCTGCGGCACTTTCGCGCATTGCAAATCAGGCTGATGAATGGGGAAAACATTCAAGATGAGCTGGCCCGTTTGCGCATCCAATGTGCCGATACGCCCATCCAAGACCCCCACCTGCACGATATCATCACTATGCTGGAAATCCGTCTTGACCTCATGGCTCATGGCCTCGAGAAGCCCTAAAAAAACAGGATCCACGGCCCTGCCCCCGTTAAAGCCCAGGGGCTTTATGTTAAGAGGGCGCGTTGTTCTGACTTTGATGAGAGATCATGTCATACCCTTCTAGGGTCAACCATTTGCGCACAAGCCCCATTAAGGTGTTTGGATCCATCGCTTCATCTGTGTGAATGAGCAGGCTATGTAGCATGGCCGTGGATGGCGTAAAGAGCTCTACGTGGGCATAGCCAATAATGGTGGTGCCGCGATAAAAGAGAAGATGTTTGTGCGCGGGGGACAGCAACGTTTCTAAGGCCTTAGATGCAGGCAGATCGCGTTTGCGGAAGGCCTTAACGGCTTCCCACTCAGCATCATGGGCCGCGATCACAAAGCGCAATCGCTTAAAGCCTGCTTTGTGCAAAATATCTTGGATGAACCCGTGCTTGCCCAAGGTATAGCCTTTGTATATGCCGCTTTGCACGTGAGACGACTTTTTTTTCACCAGGGCATATTTAAGGGCTGCGTACTGTGCGCACGTCTCAGGATGGGTGCGCAAATAGTCTCGAAAGCGCACGTTAAGCTCGACCTCTGGGTCATTGTGTTCAAAAACATGCAGATTCACATTCAGGTGAGGGGTTCGATACGTAAAACTTTTGCGCAAAGGCAGGCTAAACCCGCCTTGATATTCATACCCTAATTTTTCAAGCGGCGTGTGGGGAAACCTGAGATCCCTCACTTCGGCAATGATATCAATGTTTGGCTTGGCGGGCAGGCCGGGCACAGCCGTTGATCCCACGTGATGAATGGCCACACACGCGCCGCGCATAGCCTTTTTAAGCTTGTCTGCTTCTTGTAAAAAGTGCTGAGGCCACATCCGATCATAAGGGACGACATTCACTTTTTTCATAAGCTAGCGCATGCAAGTGTTTCTGATGATATCATCATGCACGTTACATACCTTTCGTCAACACGGAGCGGACTTTGGTAAAAATGCCTGTAGCTTTGTTTCTCTAGGGCTCTTCCTGAGTCTGTTCTTCCCGCCTTTCTCAACCTTCTTTGCCCCAGCTGATCCTGCCTGGTGGGGCATTGTGGGTTTGTTAATCATCTGGGCCTATGGTGTGCAGACCATGTTGTGTTGATCACCTATCCGTAAGGGAGGGCTTGTTGATGAAGCTTGTGGGTTTATCGCCTCGACATCGCCGGTTCATAGAAGATGTGCGCGATTGTTTGTATCACCTGGATCTTCAGTCTCAGCAAAGCTTTTATAAGGACGTGCGCTTTTTGTTTGCAAGCCACCCAGAGCACGCAGGTGTTTACTCACATGCGCGTGCCGTGAAAGCAAACGATGCAGGGGCGGGTCTTCACACGCACATGGTGGTGGGGGTGGGGTTTGATATGGATGCCCCTGAGGCGCTTCATGATTGGGAACAGGTGTTGGGTGACAGCACCTCCTTTCGTGATGTGTATGAGGGGCGTGTGGGGCTATCGCAAGAAGAGATACGGTTATTGTTTGACGAAAGGGCCCATGGGCGGCAGGTGTTTTTGTCTCAGCGCCTTTATGGTGATTGTTGGCAGCACTTGCGCGCCAATGAGCGGCTGGCCATAGAAGAGGCCTTTTTTCAAGGCGGTGAAGGGCTTGTGGGCCCCAAGACGCGGTTTTATCGGGGCATGCATCGCTATGGTGCGTCGGGCCATCTTGGAGAACTTGAGCGCGCTATGGCGGACATACGCCACCAGGGTCACCACCAAGGGTGCACCACATGGATGCGGCGCTGTATGGCGATTTCTGTCTTGATGGATTCACGGGCGTTTTTGGATGAAAAAACCCAAGCCGCCTATCGCAAAAAAGGCTAACGTTTTGGGCGGTGCGCGTGTGGCCGGTCGCTCCACGGGTGGCATTTCTTAAGGCGCCGCAGGGTGAGCCAGAGCCCTTTCAGGGGGCCAAACCGTGCAATAACCAGGCGGCTATAATCCGAGCACGTTGGGCTAAAGCGGCATTGCCCCACCCATAAATGTGATCGCAGCACACATTGATAAAACCCCAAGGCCAACAGCATCAACCACTTGATCACCCAAAACGCGGGGGAGAGCAGGCATGTGTAGAAAAAATGTCGCAAGCGCGGGTCAACAGGTGGGCGCATAAAGTATTTTTGTGTAGGTTGAAGGTAAGCACCTGGAACAAGAGAAGCCCATGTCTTTGATTGATGAGTATAAAAATCGTATTCAGTCTAGCCTAAGCCCAACATTTTTAGAAGTTGTGGACGGATCGGCGTCCCACCGGGCGCACGCGGGCGCCCAAAACGCTGGTCCCATCAGCCACCTGGGCATACGCATCAAGGCCAAGGCGCTCCAGGGCCTTTCGCCCGTGGAACAGCATCAAAAAATCTATGCGCTGTTTGCCGACGAGCTGGCCTCAGGCGCCATCCACGCTCTTCAAATTGAGGTGCTCTAGCGCGGCCCCTTCGCGTCACTGTTTATGGGATGCAAAGACGCCGTGCAAAGATGCCGCCTTAAAGCGCCTCTCCATCATCCGCTGCCCCGATTGCTAAAGAAGATTCCTCCTCTTTTTTTGCCTGCACGTCTCTCAACGCGCCAAGCAAAGGAAACAATAGCTTCTTTGTGATGTACCAGCTATTGTAGTAGTCTGCAAGCATCTCTTTTTTCTCTTCAGGGGTTGTTTCTTGGATAAAAGCAGCAGGGATCGCACATTTTTTTGCATGTTCACAAAAGAAGTGTAAGAAGGCCCCGAACTCCTGATACAAAGACATGGAAGCCTGATTATCGTTGTTATATGTAATAAACATAGGAAAGCCTGCTTCTAAGGTATTTGTTTCGAAATCTATGGGGACCTCTTCTTTCTTTGATAGGACAAAATAATCTTTTTCTTTGCCTTCGACGTACCTGGATAGATTGGCAATAGTTTGAGGCAGACTTACAAAGAAATCATACTGTTGTTTCAGGTTTGTGAGTTCTTGATTCAATGCCAACCAACGGGCTTTTTCTTCGAGCTTCTCTATAGCGAGGGCTTCTTCATGAACAGGGGTTTCATCTTGGCTGCTGGTTTGAGAACGTGAGGCTTGAGATGTTTGAGACTGTTCCACCACGGTTGTCGTGTCTTTAGCAAGCAGTTGCTCCATCAGCGCGTCGATGGCTTGTTGGGAATCACCTTTTGGAAACTGTGTCTCTAACTCTTGTTCAATCTTCTGCCTTTGTGTATTTAAGTTAGGCAGCCAGCGATTTTGAATCGAGAAGAGCGCCTCTTGAATGGCGGGAAAAACGATTGTTTCTGTTAAGGGCGCATCTGTAAAATCAACGTTAGAAAACGTTATGCCAAACGTTTCTTTAGATGCAGGATGTGTAAACCCAGGTGTGGCGGGCTGAGAAACATCTGTAGGGGAAAGAGAGGTCGCCGCGGGCGTTGTGCCAGTTGCGGGCGCGGCCTCTGCTAAAAGCCCGCTTACGGCAGGAGCATAAAGGGTTGAGCTTGCCAAGCTCTCGTCAGGGTCTGCGGCATACATGGGGACACTCAGCAGCAAAGCGCCCAAGAAAAAGGCACATGTTGCAAAGACATGGGTTGCATGTCGGGCGGGGCTCAAGGGATGGATCATAGGGGAAACCTCTTACTTATTATAAAAAACATAGGCGACAACATTTGCGAAAAAAGCAATTCTTGCCACAAAGGCAATATTAACCATAAATATCTGATTTGTCTGTATTTATTATTCTTTTTTCCGATACATGGTGGTGGATCTGATGCCTGGGGAAAGATGTTTGTGGGGGGAGGGTCCTCACGCTTTGCTGATGTGTTAAGGTGATGGATAACCGAAAAAGGGGGTCCTATGTATGCGTCTTGTGTGGTTGCGATCAGAGCTGCGGCTTGAGGATCATCCGGTGCTTTATGATGCCTGCCGTAAGGGCGGGCCGGTGCGCGCGCTGGTGTGCGCAACGCCTCAGCAGTGGGAAAAGCATGATGACGCGCCGTGTAAGATCGCCTTTCGGCAGGCGCTGGTGCATGGGTTGGCCCAAAAGCTAGCACATCGCGGCATCGCGCTGGATGTGATTGAGCGCCCCTTTTATCAGGACTTGCCTCAGGCGCTGACAGCCTATTGTCGCTCTCAGGGCGTGAAAGAGCTGTGGTACACAAAAGAGGTCCCAGTTTATGAGCAACAGCGGGACAAGGCTGTGGACAAGGCCATGGAAGCGCTTGGCGTTGTGGTGCATGCCTATGACCCGCCGTGGTTGGTGCCCTTGAAGGGGATGGTCAACAAGCAGGGCAAGCCTTATCGCGTGTTTACGCCATGGTATAAACACTGTATGAGCCAGATGGACGTGTTTTTGTCCACCCCCTTGCCACCGCCGCCTGCGGTGGGGCCTGCGTTGCCGCCCCCTGAGCTCCCTTGTTGGACAAAGGCGTCGTTTCGCGCAGATCTGTGGCCGGCAGATGAAGAAACAGCTCAGCAAACGCTGCATGATTTTCTAGTCCACCGTCTCACCACCTATGCACAAGAACGAGATGTGCCCGCCAAGCCTTCTACAAGCCTGCTTTCCCCCTATCTCTCCCACGGCGTGCTCAGCCTCAGACACTGTGTGTGGGCGGCATGGCAAGCTTGTGTGGCCAAAGGGATTGACCCCCATACCGATGGCTGGATTCGCCAGCTTTTTTGGCGCACCTTTTATCTGATGATCATGCAGTGTTTTCCGTGGGTCTCCAAAGGGCAACCGTTTCAGCGTGAGGCGGTGTATCCTTATGAGGCCTTGGATGAAGAGCGTCACCGCCTGTGGGCCACCGGGTGCACGGGGTTTCCCTTTGTGGATGCAGGGATGCGCCAGTTGCGCAAAACGGGGTGGATGCACAATCGCCTGCGCATGCTTACCGCCAATTTTTATTGCAAACTGATGGGAATGCCGTGGTGGGAGGGCGAGCGTTTTTTTATGCAACACCTCATCGATGGTGATTTTCCTGCCAACAATGGCGGGTGGCAATGGTGCGCCTCTGTGGGGTGCGATGCCTCACCGTGGTTTCGCATGTTTAACCCCCTCACACAATCGGAAAGATGGGACCCAGACGGCACCTATATCACAACCTTTGTGCCCGAGCTGGCGGGATTGGCGGCCAAGGATATCCACAATCCGCCCGACGATGTGCGCCAAAAGGTGGGGTATCCCCCGGCCATGCTGGATGCAAAAGCGGCGCGCCGCCACACCCTTACCCGCTATCAACAGGCCCGCGCGCTTTCACGCCTCTGAAACGTATCTGAATGCCCCTTGACACGTGCATCCTTTGAGGGGGCCTGGCGCCCCCCGGGAAGACTTGTGTATCAGCGCTTTCCCCTAACAATCACCTTCTTTTGACACATCCGGGTTTTTTGAAGACGCGGGTGGTGGCCCTTGTGTGGGCGCCCTGTCAGTGCCTTCAGCCACATCATCCTCAGCCGACGCTTCTTCCCCGCCTGGTCCTTCAGCAGATGTTGTTTCTGAAGAGATCTCATAGGGTTTGGGGAGCCAAGCATTCAGACTCTCCATGGCCAGGTGGTTGGCCACCTGGATCAACCAAGCTTCGGCATCTTCTTGAGTAACAGGTCTCGGGTAGATGTAGGTTGCCTCTTCCTCTGTGAGGTCGGGGAGGGTGATCATGTCTTTGGCATAATAATGCGGTCGCGTTTCTGCCTCCAGGTCACAGCGCACATAAAAGGGCCCGGCCGTAAAGGGGCGAAAGGGGATATCCTTGCTTACACTATTCTCAAGATCCCACATGACGGTCAGGGCAAAGGCTTTGACTGCTTCAGAGTCTGGGTCCAAAACCTTGGCGACGTTAAGAGTCGCCTGGATTTTTTGAGCAGAGCAGGTTTCTTGATGACCCAAAACAATCAGAGACTTGAGGGGCTTGTTTGTGGCACCCAAGCAAGCCGCTTTCAGCATGGGGAACGAGGCGTGTAATTCTGTATCAATATCTATGCCCTCATCTTCCCAACCCTGGCCTTCAGGGATTTTCCGTGTGCTGTGTATATGAAGTGAAAACAAGGTATTTTTGAGATAGGCTGCAAAACTTGGGTATCCCGCCACAAAGCGCCAGCGATCTTTCGGAGGCATGTGATTCAAAATCTTGGTACACATCTCAACGGGCAATGCCTCATTCATGATTTGTGCAAGCCGCAAGTCAAATGGAAGCTTTGGCGTGGGTGAAGGGTTTTGTTGAGGGCTGCTCACCGTCTTTGTCTCTTCCTGATCAAGGCATGTCAGGGTATAGGGCTGAAGACCCTGAATGTCTGACCAAAGCTGGCCGATGTCGTCTGCGGCAAAACTGGCAACGGGGAACTGGTTATTCAGCTTTTGTTCGTAGCCAAAATCCTCGCCGTTCAAAGGTGGCGCTGGAAAAAAGTGGTTCTGCTTAAGATGCTTGTCTTGGTCGTAAAAAGCGCCCCACCCACATTGCCCTTGAAGATGGGTGTGCTCAAGAAGCAAGGCATGGGATAAAAAAACACCTTTGTGCGCCATCCATGCAGGCACGGTGCTTGGGTAGGTGGCAGAGGCTGCAAAATCAACATATGTGAGGCAAGGAAAGTCTGTCTCACCATGGGGGGTGTGCGGAAACGTGAAGATGGGAGATTTTGTTGTCCTTTTTTCTGTGCCATCCGGCATTTCTTGGCTGCCATATCTCACCGACAGGTCCAGCCTTTGAAGGGCAGGCAAGGCGCCCAATATGAGGCATGGCATATGAGATTTGGAAGCGGTGATAGAAACCTCAGTGAGGTATTGGCTCTCTAGACGAAGGGGGTTCACAGGTGCAAACATCATAGAGAGTGCCATACATTTATTTTTTGCAGCATTTCTTCCGATACATAGACTCCACAGACGTGTAATAGGTTTATGTTCAGCATCAGTACAAATCTGTATTCCTCGTGGCGGATAATGTTCTTCGGGTAGGGAAAGTGCATACGCAACCCCCCTATTCAGGGAGGTGGACTCTGACGCAGAAGGCCTAGGGGCGGCTGAAAAGGGGCTTGGCGGTGCGTCATCTGGTAGGGTGGCGGGGTCTGCGGCCCATACCAAGGGCGTCCACAGCAAAAGGCAAGCCGTCAAAATATTTTTCATAACTCATTCTCTTTTCAAGCAAAATATTGCCAATTATGCAAAAAAAAAACAAAAAATCAATGATTTACGCTATTTTTTGACAAAAAAACTATTTTTAGCTGCCAGGAGGAGGGAAATACAGAAACGTTCACGCATCCCCCCTGCCCAGAGAAAAGGCGCCACGGATAGGGACGGTGGCCAAAAAGCGCACGTGGGGGGCAGAGAAAGAAAACCATGGATCGATAAAGGGGGGGGCGCGTAAGCGCTGGGAGATAAACTTTGCTTATGGCCCTTCACGAAAGGTCGGTGGGCATTCAATAAGGAAGGCGAGGGCGCTTTGTGTCACAGCAAAGGGTTGATGGCGGATGGGGTGGGATTCGAACCCACGAAACGCGCAAACGTTTGCCGGTTTTCAAGACCGGTGCCTTCAACCACTCGGCCACCCATCCATTATGACGCCGTTTTGGCAGAAAAGTTCCGACTCTCAGAAGGGATCGTCACCTCAAGGCCATCTAAGGCATCGGTCATGATAATCTGGCACCCCAGGCGCGAGGTTTCCGTGAGGCCAAAGGCCAGATCCAGCATGTCATCTTCTTCTTCAGTGGTGTCGTCTAATTGTCCAAACCACTGGGGATCCACCACGACATGACAGGTGGAACAAGCAAGCGAGCCTTCACAGGCCCCTTCAAGGTCGTCTTTTAAGCCGTGTTGATGTGCAATTTCAAGCAAAGAGAGGCCGGCCTCTGCCTCAATGGCCACACGTTCTCCGCCGGGTTTAATAAAGGTTACCTTGGGCACAATCATGATCCTATCTTCTGCACATGTGCCCATCATTATAGAAAATATATAGGCAAGAGCCATCTTTTTTTTTATGATGACCCCATAGATTGTGTTGAGGACATGAGTTATGCGACGTGTGGTGGTGACAGGAATGGGCCTGGTGTGCCCGTTGGGGTCGGGTGTTTCCTTTGTGTGGGATCGGCTTGTGGCCGGCGCCTCTGGTATTGTGCCCATCAACACGTTTCCCACAGAAGATTTGTCATGTAAAATTGCGGGCCTGGTACCCCATGGCAAGGCGCCAGGGGAGCTTGATTTTGAGGGGATGTTTTCTCCGGCAGAGCGCAAACGCAATGACCGCTTTATTCCCTATGCCTTGGCGGCCAGTGATGAGGCGGTGAAAGACGCAGGGCTGGTGCTGGAGGACGAACGCTTGCAAGAGCGCAGCGGGGTGTTGATCGGCTCGGGCATTGGGGGCTTGGGCTATATCTATGACACATCGGTGGCGCTTCATGAAGGGGGGCCGCGGCGGGTGAGCCCTTTCTTTATTCCGTCGTGTTTAATCAATTTAGCCACCGGTCAGGTGTCGATTCGTCATAAAATGAAGGGGCCGAACCAAGCGGTTGTGACGGCTTGTGCCACAGGCACCCATGCCATTGGAGATGGGGCACGGTTGATTGCCGATGATAAGGCGGATGTCATGCTTGTAGGCGGTGCTGAGGCGGCTGTGTGTTATCTGGGCGTGGCGGGGTTTGCCTCGATGCGCGCTTTATCTACAGGATTTAATGATCGACCTCAGGCAGCATCGCGCCCTTGGGATAAAGATCGTGATGGGTTTGTGATGGGCGAGGGGGCTGGCCTGTTGGTGTTAGAAGAGCTAGAACATGCCAAGGCCCGTGGCGCCAAGATTTATGGGGAAGTGATGGGCTATGGGTTGTCGGGCGATGCCTATCACATTGCTGCCCCTGACGGAAAAGGGGCGGTGCGCGCCATGCAAGAGGCGATTGAGGAAGCGGGCATTGATCATGAGCAGGTGGGGTATATCAACGCCCATGGCACCTCGACCCCGCAAGGCGATAAGGCCGAGCTTGAGGCGATCCACAAGGTGTTTGGCAGCCATACAAGCAGGTTGTCTGTGTCATCCACCAAATCATCCATTGGCCACCTTTTGGGGGCGGCCGGCGGTGTGGAAGCGATCTTTACTATGATGGCGCTTAAGACCGGTGTGTTGCCGCCCACCCTCAACCTTGATCATTGTTCAGAGGAAACCGACATTGACCTGGTGCCTCACAGGGCCAAGGAAAAAAAGATCTCCTGGGCGGTGTCCAATTCCTTTGGGTTTGGAGGCACCAATGCCTCTTTGGTGATGCGTCGGTGGGATGATTAGGCTTTTGGCCACGGGGGCCTTAAAGAAATGTCGGGCTTGATCTTGTGACAGGCCTTGAAAAACGGTTATAACAAGAAAGGGCCCCCCTGGGCAGCCGTCGCGGCAGAACCTGGTCAGATCCGGAAGGAAGCAGCCATAGACGCGAAGGCTGGGTCAGGGTGTGGCCTTTTTCATGAATGCAAGCTGTGGCGCCGATGTCTTACCAATATATCTATGTTTTAAAAGAATTAACAAAAATTTTGCCTCAGGGCAAAACGCTGTTTCAAGATATTTCTCTGTCGTTTTTTCCGGGCGCTAAGATTGGCATTTTGGGCGTCAATGGTACGGGCAAGAGCACCTTGCTTAAGGTGATGGCAGGCTTGGATAAAGATTTTTCAGGCGAAGCCTTTGCCGCTGATGGCGTGTCGGTGGGGTATCTGCCGCAAGAGCCTGTCTTAGACCCCGCGCTTTCGGTGGATGAGCATGTGTTACAAGGGTTGGGGCCTGTCAAAAAGCTGCGTGATGATTTTGATGCGTTAAGCGCCCGTTTTGCCGAGCCATTGTCTGACGATGAGATGACCGCGCTTTTGGAGAAGCAGGCCCAGCTTCAAGAGCAAATTGATGCCCTGGATGGGTGGTCTCTTGAGCGGCGCGTGGATATGGCCAAAACGGCGCTGCGCTTGCCGCCAGGCGATGCATCCGTGGCCACCCTTTCAGGGGGTGAGGTGCGGCGCGTGGCCTTATGTAAACTGTTGTTGTCTGAGCCTGACCTGTTGCTGTTAGACGAGCCCACCAACCATCTGGATGCTGAATCGGTGGCGTGGCTGCAACGTTTTTTGAAAGATTATAAAGGCACAGTGGTGTTGGTGACCCATGATCGCTATTTCTTAGATGAGGTGGTGGGGTGGATCCTCGAGCTTGATCGCGGTGCGGGCTTTCCCTTTGAGGGTAACTATTCTGACTGGTTGCAGGCCAAGCAAAAGCGTCTGGCTCAGGAGGGACGCGAGCAGGTGCAGCGCGATAAGGCCATTGCTCGTGAGCTTGAATGGGTGCGAACCGCGCCTAAAGGGCGACACAGCCAAAGCAAAGCCCGGCTCAAAGCCTATGATCGCTTGGTGGCTGAGCAAGGGAAAGGTGCTGCCAGCACGTGCGCGATGCGTATCCCTGAAGCGCCTCGTTTAGGGAGCAACGTGTTATCTATTAAGGGCGTACAAAAAAGCCACGGCGAAAAGCGTTTATTTGATGATCTGTCCTTCACGGTGCCGCAAGGGGCCTTGGTGGGCGTGATTGGCGCTAATGGGGCAGGCAAAACCAGTTTATTTCGGTTGATTGTGGGGCATGATGCCCCGGATGGCGGTGAGATTGCGGTGGGCGATACCGTGGTGATGGGATACGTTGATCAAACCCGCGCGCACTTGGATGATGAGAAAACGGTGTGGCACGAAATTGCTGACGGACGCGAAGAGGTGGCGCTGGGTAAAAGCACCATGGCCTCTCGGGCCTATGTGTCGCAATTTGGGTTTCGTGGCTCTGACCAGCAAAAACCTGTGGGTGTGTTGTCTGGGGGGGAGCGCAACCGGTTGCATTTGGCCAAGCTTTTGAAAGTGGGTGCGAATGTATTGCTATTAGACGAGCCCACCAATGACCTGGATGTGGACACCTTACGGTCGCTAGAAGAGGCGTTGCTTTCCTTTGCGGGCAGCGCCCTTATTATCAGCCATGATCGCTGGTTCCTAGACCGTTTGGCCACACACATTTTGGCGTTTGAGGGGGAAGGCCGGGTTGTGTTTTTTGAAGGCAACTATGCCGCCTATGAGCAAGACAAGAAAAAGCGCCTAGGCACGGCTGATGTTGTGCCCTTTAAGTATAAGCCGCTTACCAAAAATCCATAAATTTGCGGTGCCACAGGCCTCTTTGAAGTCATAGAGAATCGATGATGCGAGGCAACAAGCGCGCGCGATGGGCAAGAAGCAATCGCCTGCTGCGCACCGTCTTTTTGCAGACGCTCTTCCAAAAACGTGACCTTGCTGTCACTTATTTTCTGCGGAAGCTCTCCAAAGAAATGACCTTGCCGTCACTGTCTTCTTTTTTGGCTTTCTTAGAAAACGTGGTGGCCTTGGCAGACGCATCAGGTTTCGTTTCAGAAGCTGGGGGCGGCGTAAAATGAAGGCCAAAGCGAACCCCTGGGTCCATAAAACTAAGCAGCGCATGAAAGGGCACATACACAGTTTGAGGAATGTCTTGAAAGGTGAGCACCACAGAAAAACCATCTTCATCCACCTTGAGGTCCCAAAACTGGTGCTGCAAAACAATGGTGATTTCTTTGGGGTTGGCTTTTTTGACGGCTTCAGGAAACTGCACCCCAGGATAATTGGTGCGCAAGGAAATATAAAAGTGATGAGGGTCGGGGAGCCCTTTGCTGGCGGCTTCCTCCAACACTTCGCGCACAACGCGCCTTAGCGCCTCTTGAACACGGCTTTCATATTGAAATTCCATACACTCCCTCCTGCGATGGACAAAACCTGTCAACGTTTTTCAACGTGCGCAAACCAATCCATAACCCTTAAGATAAGCTTAACACATCTCTTGCCTGTTGGCTATCCTTCTTTCTGTGGCCAAAGCGCAGGGCGCGCTTTTGGTGGTGATATAACTTTTATCAACAGAGGCATTAACCGATCATATATCAAAAGATAGGTGTGTTTTTGGTATGTTTTGAGGTGGGCGTGAAAAAGGGGGGCTTCTGTTGCCCGGCGCCCCCCAAGCCGCGCTTTTCACAAGACTACTAGGCGGCCCAATTAGGCAGCGGCAGCAGCCAACCCGTTGCTATTAACGGTGTTCAAAGCGAGTGTATTAACATTACTGTTCACACTTATAAAGCGGCCCGATAACGACGGTACCATACCGAGCAAAAACACTGTCTTTACCACGTACGTCGATCCTCAATTCGCCCCCACCTGGAAAAAGCTGTGATGCCCCGCCCAGGTGGAGGCGCCGGGTTCCGCCCCCGGGTCCGCTCCGCTTATTGCACAGCGTGTTTATTGCCATAGCTATAAAAGCACAGTCATGATAACACATAAGGTGAAAAAAACGAAGCCCTTGGGAAGTGTGAGCCACGACGTATGCATAGCCAAGGGTTGATGACAGCTGACCAAACGCCGGCGACTAGGGCGCCGTGACAACCCATAGGGCGCTCTCACATTTGGCTGTTTTCACGCTGTATGTGCTGGAGGTGCTTTTGATAGGCATTAAGATCCTCCAAAGGGTGAGAGGCCACACCCGTATCCATGGCCGCTTGCGCTACGGCAGGGGCTAAGGTGGGCAAAAGCCTTTCATCAAAGGTGTTGGGAAGAATGTTGTCAGGGCCCAAGGTTTCTAGGGCTTTTGCAGGATCCTGGGAAGAGAACGCTGGCTCTGAAAGCACCCGCGTCAATGCATCAGCGCACGCTTTTTTCATGGCAACATTGATTTTTGTGGCACCCACATCAAGGGCACCTCTAAAAATATAGGGAAAACACAACACATTATTGACCTGGTTGGGATAATCCGATCGTCCCGTGGCGATGATGGCATCAGGACGCTCGCGCTTGGCATCTTCTGGCAATATTTCAGGCACTGGATTGGCCAATGCCAGTACAAGGGGTTTGGCGGCCATCAAGCTGAGGTGGCCTGGCAGGAGGAGCCCCCCTTTTGACAGACCCAAAAACACATCCGCCTCTTCCAAACTTTCCTCAAAGGTGCGGGGGGTTTGTTGACACCACTTCTCTTTATAACTGTCAAGAGAGCGGCTTTCGGTTAATAGCCCTTGGCTGTCAAAGACAAAAGTATTTTCCTGTTGCAGGCCATAGTGTTGAAGCAAGTGAAGGCACGCCAAAGCCGCTGCCCCCGCGCCGCTGACTACAAGCTTCATGTCACGGATGTCTTTGCCCACCAAGGTGAGCCCATTTTGAATGGCCGCCACCACCACCACGGCTGTACCGTGCTGATCATCGTGAAAAACAGGAATACCCAAATCTTGAAGCGCTTCTTCCACCAGGAAACAATCAGGCGCCTTGAGATCTTCAAGATTGATGCCGCCAAAGGTGGGAGCCAGGGCGGCAATATGCTCCTTAAGTTTTTGTGGGTTGTTTTCATGAAGCTCAATATCAAAGGCATCAAGATCAGCAAATTTTTTGAATAAAACAGCTTTGCCTTCCATCACAGGTTTGGCGGCTAAAGGGCCAATATCCCCCAAACCCAGGACTGCCGTGCCATTAGAGATGACGCCCACAAGGTGGCCGCGACTGGTGAACAGGCGAGCCGCTTTAGGATCTTCTTGAATAGCTTGGCATGCATACGCCACACCCGGTGAATAGGCCAAGGTGAGGTCTTCTTTAGAAGCCAAAGGTTTGGTGGCGTAGGTGCCCAATTTTCCGGGGGCTGGATGTTGATGATAGCGTAGGGCTGCATTCTTCAATGCCTGGCTCATGGTATTCCTTCTGGTTTTTACAGAAAATCAAACAAACATGGTGCGGTCGAGAAGACTCGAACTTCCACGGGATATATCCCACAGCGACCTCAACGCTGCGCGTCTACCAGTTCCGCCACGACCGCTCACGAGCCCATTCTAGGGCAAAAATGATTTTCATCAAAGAGAATCTTTTCATCACATATGTATTGATCTTTTTTATTTTATCTATAATAGATAAATGGTTCTTTTGAGGCATGATTTCTGTGGATGGGGGGTGTTGTTTTGTTGTCGTTGGTTTTTTCTTTGCCTGTGTGGTTGTGTAGTTGGATGGTGCTGTTGTCGTGTGGTTTGCCGCACGTGTCGTTGTCGATGTTTCGCGTTCACAGTGATTCCATCTTGTATGATACATGTCTTGAGGATGAACGGCGTCAAGAAACGATCAAGTGCGTCTCTGTTCATGTGGTGCCCAATTTGCCCTTTGAAGAGGGTGAGGTTGGGGGCGCTTTGTCTATGCGTCCGTGTGCGGTGGCTCATGCTCATGGTGCGCACACCCTTTTTCCCTTTTGCCCTAGAGATCGTTTGTCTGATCATGCATACAGCTATGGAAAGCTGTGGGGTCACAAACAAGACTGGTGGGAAGGTGTGATGGACTTGACGCAAGATGAATTATTGGAAGATGAACACCCCTGGGATGCACGGGAACAAGATAGGGCGGGGCTATGGATGCCCCTTGATGATGAGATGAGGTCGTCTTCCTCCTCACTGTGGTGGGAAAGATCCAGCTTGTCTAGTGCTGGCAAGGAGTGTAGCTCTTCTATTGGCGATCTCTTTTCTTTGATTGATGATATGCAGGTGGGTGGGGAAAGCAGCGACACAGACAATGCCCCTTACAACATCACACAAGAGACACTATATGAAGAAGAAGAGGAGGCGTGCACACCTTCACCACACAATCAAGACCGCGGTGTGATTTTGCAAGATTATGAAGAGGTCGTCACCTGGTGAAACACCTGGCGTTTGGCAAGTTCTTGATCAAAGGTGTTAATGGCCCGCTCAATCAGAGATGTCCACACTTTCTGGCGCTCAAAAAGAGAGAGACTTTCCGATTCTTGGGATTGAGAACGCGCGGTGATATGAAACACATTTGTTGGCTCTGTGGGGCTTTTGTAGACAGAAACGGTCACAAAAAGCGTGGCTTCAAAGGTTACGCGGGGAGAGAGAAAGATGTTAGCGGGTTTTTCGTGGGGCGTTTCTTTGATGTGAATATCGTGCACAATAAATTTTACACGTCCCTTCTGGCCAGAGGCCTTAAAACGATCCTGGAACCACCATGTTAGGATGGTTTGGGGTGTGGGATCTTTAAATCCGGCAATATTTTTTTCACGCAATTCATAAACCACATCAATGTTTTCAACATCTAACTCAATGGGGGCCTCTTTAAGGCTGTAAAGGCCGGCGGGCGCGGCGTTAGCCGTGCTTGCTTGGATGGGCAACAAGGCGAGGATCAGCAAAAGAGAAAACGGGTGCATAAGAGAGATGACAGGAAAAAAGTCTGAGGCATTCTATATTTTTTTTGCTAAAACGCCAACGATTGTAGTTTTTTTTTCCAAAAAGGGTTAGAATGGGGGGTGTATAGGTTTATAAGCAGGGTGATCAGCATCTTTTTGTGGGGGTCACGCTTTTGAGGGGAAGTTCAGAAAAAATGGTTTCTTGGCGTAAAATTCAGTCGTTTATTGACACAAACAAACCCCTGTCCATTGCGATTGCCGCCCTCTTTTTGCTGGGGGTGTTGGCCCTTCTTTTTCTACTGTGGCCACGTGGTACAGGCGGGGGGTCAAAGGTGCGGCCGTTTCTTGTGGAGACCGCGGTGGCCAAGCGTGGTCCCATTACGCGCGTGTATAACACTAACGGTATCTTGGCGGCAGTGAAAACCGTTCAACTCTATCCTGAGTTGGATGGTCGCATTCAAAAAATACATATCAAGCAGGGTTTGCCTGTCAAAGAGGGGCAATTGTTGGTCCAGCTTGACGATCGCTTGATGTGTGCCCAGTTGCAAGAGGCGGAAGCTAAACTGAGCTTGGCGGAAAGTGAATACGAACGCACGCGGAATTTGTGGAAGCAAAAATTTGTGGCCAAGGCGGTGTTGGATGAAAAAAAATCACGGCTTAATGTGGCCAAAGCTGAGGTGCAAATTGCCAAGGTGCGTGTGGATCAGGCGAAGGTTGTGGCGCCGTTTGATGGGATGATTGGGCTGACAAAGGTGAGTGAAGGGGCCATGGTAAACCGCAATCAAGAGCTGGGCATCATTTCGATGCTGGATCCTTTGTATGTGGATTTCTCTGTGCCTGAGTCTTTCCTCAAAGATATATCTGTGGGCAGCTTGGTGTATGTGACGGTGGAAGGGTCTAATGATTTGCCCATGGAAGCGGTGATTGATGCCATCGACAGTCGCGCTCAGCCAGGAACGCACAGCATTCAGATGCGTGCACTTTTGGAAAACAGCGGCAACCTCATGCGTCCTGGCCAATTTGCTCGTGTGGCTGTGGATTTGGGCAAGGATGACAATGCCGTTCTTGTGCCTATGAAGGCCATTCATCAGTCAGGCACGCGTTTCTTTGTCTATATCGTGCTGGATAATACGGCTATAGAGAAAGAGGTGGTGCTGGGCACCCGTGAGGGGGATGTGGTGCAGATCAAAGAAGGGCTTCAGGGGGGGGAACCCGTGGTGACCGTGGGTCAAGTGAACATTCACGATGGCGCGTTTGTGAAAACAGATGCGGGGCCGACCCCTGATGAATCCTCATAATCCCTGAATAGTATGCGTTCATGAAAAAATCGTCTCTTTCGTTGATCCAAAAGTTTATCGATCGCCCTGTGTTGGCGTGGGTGGCCCATATTGTGATTGTGCTGTTGGGTGTGGTTGCCTATTTTGGCTTGCCGGTGCGACAGTTCCCGCAGGTGGAATACCCCGTGTTGACGGTGACCACCCAATATGACGGCGCAAACCCTGAAGTGATGGAAATGCAGGTGACCCGGCCTCTAGAAGAGGTGTTTTCAGGGTTGGAGGGGCTGGATCAAATGCGCTCGGTGAGCATGGCTGAACAGAGTAGGATTGTGATGCGGTTTAAGGAAAGCCGGCCCATCGATGCGGCGGCGTCGGATGTGCGGGATAAGCTGTCGCGGCTGGAAACATTGCCGCGCGAAGCCACCACGCCGCGTATTACCAAAGCGGATATTGATGCGGGGTCTGTGATGTCGCTGGCGCTTTATAGTGATAAACACTCTCTCGAAGATCTTCATGACTACACCATCCGTTCGCTAAAAAGTGAGATCGAATCTGTCCAGGGCGTGGCTTATGTTGAAAATTATGGCGGCATTTCCTATGAAATTCACATCATTCTTGACCCTGTGAAAATGGCGTCGGTGGGTGTGTCGCCTGCCGAGGTGTCTGAGGCGCTCAAGCAACAAAACTTTAACAAACCTGCTGGGCGTGTGGGCGACCAAAACCAAGAATTTTTGATGATCACCAAGGCGCGATTGTCTAACTTGCAAGACTTCAATGATCTCGCGCTGTTTGAGAAAGACAATTACGTCGTGCGGTTGTCTGATGTGGGGTATGCGAAGAAAAATGATAAAGACACGCGTTTTCGTGTGCGCTATAATGGCAAAGACGCGGTGATGCTGGATGTGACGGCCCAGTCGCGCGCCAACCCCATTGATATTTCGCGAAATATCACCAAGCGTATCCAAGATATAAAAGATAACCTGCCAAAGGGCATGGTGCTGGATGTGGCGTTTGACCATTCTAAATATGTGGAAAGTTCGATCTCGCATGTCTATCAAGGCATTTGGGAGGCGGTGTTTCTTGTGTTGTTGGTGGTGTTTTTGTTTTTGCATTCCTTTCGCATTGCGTTGGTGCCGTTGGTCACCATCCCGATTTCGCTGATTGGCACGTTTTTCATCATTTCATTGCTTGGTTTTTCTATCAATGTGCTGTCATTGTTGGCGCTGGTGTTGGCCGTGGGGTTGGTGGTGGATGACGCCATTGTGGTGCTTGAAAATATCTATCGCCATGTGGAAGACGGGATGAAGCCATTTGAGGCCGCACGTGTGGGCATCAAAGAAATCCAATTTTCCATTGTGGGCATGACCTTGACGCTTGTGGCAGTTTACCTCCCCATTGCGTTGGCGCGGGGGTTTGTGGGTAAGCTTTTTGTGGAATTTGCGCTGACGCTGGCTTCAGCGGTGGTGATTTCGGGGTTTGTGGCCTTGGTGCTGTCGCCGATGATGTGTGCGCGCTTGCTGCAAGAAAAAAGCAAGACCCAAACCACCCAGCACACCTATTTGTCGCGCTTTTATGGAAGGGTGAATGCCTTTTTTCACCGTCTCGATTTGGCGTATCGCGGGGCGCTTCATGTGTGCCTTGCCTATAGGCGCTATGTCTTTTTGGGGGCGATTGTGTTCGCGGGGTTTGGCTATCTCTTATCTAAAACCATTTCGCAAGAGGTATCACCGTTGGAAGATCAGGGCGTGATGCGTGTGGTGGCCACGGGGCCTTTTGGCGCGACGCTCTCCTACCTTGACCATTATGCTGAAAAGATTGACCGCTTGATGGCGCGTGTGCCTGAGGTGGAAAAACGCCTGCTGGTGACCCAGGTGGGGGATGAAACCTATGAAAAAATTGGCCTGGTGCCGCGGCATCAGCGATCGGATTGTCGTTCGTTGTTGCCGGGTATTCGGGGTGATTTGCAGCGCACGATCTCAGGGGTGAGAACTTATGCCTATTGCCCTAACCGTTCGTTTGGCGGGAATTCAGAGCGACCTTTTTCCATTATTATCCAAACGGATCGCTCCTATAAAGATCTGGTGAAGGTGGCACGACGTGTGCGGCGTGTGATTGCTTCGCATCCTGGCGTTGTGGAGCGGCTTGTGGATTGGGATGTGCCTATGGAGGGTAAAGAATACCAGGTGACGATCAACCGCAACATTGCGGCGGCGTCGAATATCAGCCTGCACACCATTGCCGAGACGTTGGATATTTTGATCAGTGGCCGCCGGGTCACCTCTTTTGAACGGGATTCGCGCATGTATCCTGTGAAATTGATGGTGGATGAACACAATCGCCGCAGTCCGGACGATTTGCAAGGCATTGCGGTGCGTGGTCGCAAAGATAACAAGGAAGTGTTTGTGCCCTTGGCTGACCTTGTGTCTATACAAGAGCTGGTGACAAACCCTTCCATTAATCACTATGGTCGTATGCGTGCGGCGAAAATCGATGGCGCCTTACAGCCCGGGGTGGGTCTTGGCACGCTTTATCAAGAGCTTTACCCGGACATGAAGGCTGAAATGCCCAGTGGGTTCCGTTTTGTGCCGGCGGGCGAGCTGCGCCGCTTTTTGAATGAGCAAAACACCGTGGCCATCATTTTTGCCCTGGCCATCACCTTTATTTTCTTGGTCATGGCGGCCCAGTTTGAGAGTTTCCGTGATCCTTTCATCATCATGTTCAGTGTGCCGTTGGCCTTGGTGGGGGGCGTGCTCACCTTGTGGCTGGTGCCGGGGGTGACTATCAATATTTATAGCCAGGTGGGGCTGGTGACCTTGATTGGGCTGATCACCAAGCATGGCATTTTGATTGTCGACTTTGCCAACCAGCGGGTGAAGGAGGGCATTGAGGTGACCCAGGCGTTGGTGGAGGCGTGTGGGCTGCGTCTGCGTCCGATTTTGATGACCACCTCCGCCATGGTGTTGGGCGCGGTGCCGTTGGTGCTGGGCTCAGGCGCTGGGGTAGAGGCGCGCCGTCAGGTGGGCTGGGTGATTATGGGCGGTCTCAGCATTGGCACGCTCCTCACCTTGTTTGTGGTGCCATGTATGTATATGTTGTTTTCGCGCCATTCAGGCGACACCCTGTTTTCCTGGGCGGGCCTTAAGCAACAACCCAAGCTTCCCCCACGGGACAAAAAACCAGCGAGCCAGAAAGCCTCGCCTAAGAAGACCCCTTAAAATCATTCCTTAAGATAACGCCTTGAGACAACGCCTTGAAGTGGCTTCCTTAAAAGAAAACGTCTTAAGATGGCGCCTTAAGGGCAAGGCTTTTATAAGGACAGCGTGCCTAAAACACCGTGCCTAAAACAGCGCTCCTCATCGTTACCTCAGCGTTAGTCTTGCGCTTTCATCATAGGCTGCCCTGGCCTTGAGGCTTTTTAGAGAAAAGCATGGCCTCATCTGTTCACCCCTGCGGCTGTTGTTCTGGGATTTTCTTTGCGGCTTTTTTCTCTTTTTCTTCCCAGATCTTGTCTTCTTCTTGCCAGATGTCTCTTAATATACCATCGATCACGGACCTCTTGTTTTGGAGTAAATGGAGCTTTAATAGTTCAGAAGGCCTTGGGCTTTCAGAAGGCCTTAAGTCTTTTTCACGAAACACTTCCTGGATTTGGCCGGTTAAGCGTTTCAAACGGGGGTGGCCCGCACGCGTGCTGAAAAACCCTAATTTTTCCTCTTGCTCTTTCTTTGAGGCCTGCGGGTTTTGTGCAAGCCAGACCTGATAGGCGTCATCACGCTCTTTTTTTACTTGTGTGCGCCTGTAGTCATAGGCTTCCTTCTGGATTGTCTCTAATCTCTTTCGGGCTTGGTCAAGCTTTTCGTCGAGTAATGTAATCTGATGTCTGCGTTCTTCACTTTCCCCCTTGTTTTTCTCTAAGTCTTCCAGATCGTTGATTTGTGTTGTTAATTTCTGGATCTCAGTATCGGCTTTCTTTTCCTCAAGGTCTGCTAAGTCTGCTAATATTGTTTCTATGATCTGTTGAGATTTTTGCTTTATGTCGTCGAGTAACTTCATTTTATTTGTGAGCTCTTCATTGTCCTCTAGCGCCACCTGCGCCTGCATGCTCAAGCGTTTGAGTGTGTCGCTTTTTTCTTGTGCCATCTGCCTGACAGTTTCAAAGTAAGTCTTGCTAAGTTCCGCTAATTTTGCTTCTTTGCCCTCTGTTGAGGCGCCCTCGTTATCCACAAGCCATGTGTCATAGTTTGTCCATAGATCCCTTGAAGGGCGTTGCCAAAGTTTTGCAGGGTCTTCTTCAAACCACTGTGCGAAGGTCTTTATTTTCTCATTGTGCGAAGGTTGTTTGTGAGTGTCCCCAGCGTTTCTTTCATCACCCCACTTGGAGAATATTTTCCATCGGGGAAGGAAGGTGGGGAAGCCACTTGCTGCAGGGTTTTTCTCAGCCCATGCGTTGTAGTTAGCCCATATTATATCTTTTTTCTTAAGCTGAAGGTTGTCAGGGTTGTCCTTAAGCCACTGTTGGAAGGCCGCTGTTTGCTCTTGAAAAGATTGGCCCTCATGGGCTTTCGTTTGCGCAGGATCGGAAGGGCCAGCCACGACGACCTGTGCGATCGCCTTCCCGAGGACCTCTTGTTGCGCAGGCAACAGCGCTGAGTTCTCTTGAGCCCACGTTTTATATGCATCCTGTAAATCTTGGTGGCTTGAAAGTGCCTTGAGGAATTCTCCCCCAGGGTTTTTGCCTAACCTCGGGTGCGCTGCACGGGCGGGCTCACTGGCGGTGGGCTGATCCTTCCCGCGGCCAGCGTGGGCATCAAGAGGGGCAAGGGCAACGCCGCCCATGACACAGGCAAAAAATAAATGATTTTTCATAAATAAACCTTCCATCACACCTCTATTGTCTCTCTTTTTTGTCAAAAAAACAATAATATCAAGCGTTTATGGGTTTGCGGGTTGGGGTTGAGGGTGGTTGAAGAGGCAACGTATGCTTGGCCCTATGCGTTGGCTTGCGCCGATACAAAGGCCCCTCTTGGGGCCCGGCATAAAAAAAGGCCAAGACGTTCCTTTAGCCTCGGCCTTTTGTTTGGCAGTGTGCCGCTTGTCTCGTCAATCAGATTAGATCAACGAATGGGTCTAAGTTGTAACGCCATCA
Organism: Candidatus Hepatobacter penaei; assembly: GCF_000742475.1. NCBI lineage: Bacteria > Pseudomonadati > Pseudomonadota > Alphaproteobacteria > Holosporales > Holosporaceae > Hepatobacter (SeqCode) > Hepatobacter penaei (SeqCode). The sequence continues at coordinate 267,929 of NZ_JQAJ01000003.1, forward strand.
GAGCTGAAAGCTGGTTTCCAATGGTATCTCCTTGTTTTTCTATGTCCCTTAAGCGTTGCATATTTTTCGCTGTATACTTATCTTTCAGCGCATTCATTTTTCTTTCCCCTTCTGCCGAAGAGGCGTCTGGGTTTTCCTTTTCCCACGCCTGATAGGCCGGATATACATGATTTTTGCTTAATGCCACTGCTTTATCAAAAGTCATTCTATAATCTGCTTGAGACTGCTCATATTGTTTTTTCAAATATGCCACCATAGGTTCTGTTGTGGACTTAAAGGTCCCACGCATAAAGGTTTGGTAAGCGCCTTCACCCCCTTCTTGATGAATATTGTTCCATAAATCATCCTTCTGGGCCACAAGGTCCCGGAGGGTTTCTTGGTCTTCTTGTGAAAGGGCAGGAAATGTTCTTTCGTGAATCACGATGGCACTGTGTGCGGCTTCCCCAGGTTCATCGCCTGGGCCCACGGCATAGGCTGTGGCGGCAAGAGAGGTAAGGGCCATGACGCTGCTCACACAAGCGAGCCTTACATAATAGGTATACATAACCATTCTCCTTGTGTTGTGAGACCATAGCAGAGGTATGATGAGACTTTTTTGACCATATGTCAATAATATCGCTTATATTTTTATCTTACATCGGAGATGAAGATGGTAGGCGAGACTGCTTTGTGTGTGTGCCGGGTGTGTTGATTAAGGGGGCAGCGCGTGCCGCGCGAGAAGGGGGGTTACCAGCCCAAAAGGTGCTGACGCCACCCGTGGATGCGGCTTGTGATGTGGCCGCGTGCATAGCTTTCGATGTCTTTTTGAGTGGCAATAAAGGTGGGGGGCATGTGATGCTCTGTGGCCAGGTGGTGTATCTGTTGTTTCAGCGCGGTGATCTGCTTTTTTTGCGCAAGCGTGGGGGGGCCAAGATCGGGTGGCGGCGGAGTGGCTTGATGATTCACAAAGGCTTGCCAGGCTTGTTCGCCTGCTTGGGCGCGTACGGTTTCCTCAAAATGGTTATGAGAGGCGTGATGCACGAGGGTCATGAGTTGGGTGTCGGCGAGGATATTTTTTTTGGGCTTGTTCTGACGTTGGGCCTCTTGCTCTCGCCATGCCGATAATGCCACCAAGGCTCGCCATTTTTGGGGGTGCGTCAGTGCATGCGATCTTCCCGGTATTTTCCAAGGCGCTGGGGGTTTTTTGCGCTGAAAGCGATCCATATCTTCATGCATCCACGCCAGGCGGCCTTTGGCTTTGAGTTGTGTATGAAGGGTGAAAAACATCTCGCCTAAATAGCGCACATCATTCAGGGCATAGCGGCAAGCTTTGTCTGACAGAGGGCGTTTGGCCCAATTGATGGTCTGCTGACCTTTTTCAAGGGTGACGTTTTGATAACGTTCCACGAGGCTTTGATAGCTGGGCATATAGACATCATTCAGCAGCATAGCGGCCACCTGGATATCAAACAGATTGTGGATCACCAGCGGCGCAATGGTGGCGAGCGCTTCGATATCTTGTCCGCCGGCATGAAAAATTTTGGTGAGGTCTGGGTTACGCAAAGCATTCCACAGGGGGGTCATATCAAAGGGGCTTGTGAGGGGATCCAGAAGGGCCACTCCCTGATGGGAGGCCAGCTGAATAAGGCATAGCTTGGGCCAATAGGTGGTGCGGCGCATAAATTCAGTATCGATGCCCATAAACGGCACCGGCGCTTGCCAGGCGCGGTCTAAAAACGTGTTGAGATGTGTGGGGCAGGTGATATGTTGGGACATTTGAAAAAAGAGTCGAAGTGTGTAAGGTTGTGCCTAGAGTGTCTAGCGTAAAAGATTTTTTTGTCAGGAGCCATAACCTTGTCACATATACAGCCCTCGCCCTCGTATCGGTCCCACTTTTGCGGCGCGTTGTCCGAAAAAGAAGAAAATCAGCATGTGCGCGTGTGCGGTTGGGTGCATAATAAGCGTGACCATGGTGGGCTGTTGTTTGTGGACGTCCGCGACACAGAGGGCCTCGTGCAATGCGTGGTTCAAGAAGATGCGCCTTTTTTTAAGGTGCTAGATGAGGTGCCTTATGAGAGTGTTGTCCAGCTTGAGGGTCGCATCGTGTTGCGCACACCTGAAACGGTGAATACAGAGCTGAGCACGGGTAAGATTGAGCTGAGCGTAGATAAGGCTGAGGTGCTTTCCCGGGCAGATCCCTTACCCATGCAGGTGAATGGTGAAAGCGAGTTTCCCGAAGATACGCGCCTTAAGTATCGCTTTTTAGATCTGCGTCGTGCGCGCATGCATGCCAACCTCAAAATGCGCACAGCCATCATTCGTCGTCTGCGTGAGCTGATGCAGGCACAAGGATTTCTTGAGGTGCAAACGCCTATTTTGACGTCCAGCTCACCTGAAGGCGCGCGTGATTTTTTGGTGCCATCACGTCTGAATCCTGGTCATTTTTATGCGCTGCCCCAAGCGCCGCAACAGTTTAAGCAGTTGTTGATTGCCTCAGGGGTGGATCGCTATTTCCAAATTGCGCCGTGTTTTCGTGATGAGGATGCGCGGCGAGATCGCTCGCCCGGCGAATTTTATCAGCTTGATCTGGAAATGGCTTTTGTGACGCAAGAAGACGTATTTGCCACCATGGAGCCGGTGTTGTCTCAGGTGTTTCAAGAGTTTTCTCAAGGTGCCTTTGTGACGCCGGCGCCTTTCCCGCGCATTACCTATGATGATGCGATGCTTCACTATGGCACAGACAAGCCTGATTTACGGAACCCTTTGCGTATTCAAGACGCCACAGATTGTTTTAAGGGCACCGGGTTTGATGTATTTTTAGATGCGGTGGCCCAAGGCGCCGTGATCAGGGCGTTGCATGTGCCGGGTGTGGCGGCGCAATCGCGTAAGTTTTTTGATGAGATCACCCAGCGTATGCAAGAAGAGGGCGCCAAGGGTTTGGCTTACCTGTTGTGGCGGCAAGGGGAGATGAAGGGCCCGTTGGCTAAGTTTTTTGAAGGCGCGCGCGGTGAGGCCTTGCGTCAACGCATGGGCACCCAAGAAAGGCCCATCCAAGAGGGGGATGGTCTCTTTTTTATCTGCGACAAGCCAGACAAAGCTGCTTTTTTGGCGGGCCGCCTCAGGACGCTGATAGGAGAAAAGCTTGATTTGATCGAAAAAAATGCCTTTCGCTTTTGCTGGGTGGTGGATTTTCCTATGTATGAAAAAGATCCTCACACAGGTGCTATTGTTTTCTCTCATAACCCCTTTTCCATGCCGCAAGGGGGGATGGACGCGTTATGTAACAAAGATCCGCTTGAGATTAAGGCGTTTCAGTATGATATTGTGGTCAACGGGATTGAACTTTCATCAGGGGCCATCCGTAACCACTTGCCTGAGGTGATGCTGAAGGCCTTTGCCATCGCTGGTTATGATGCCCATCACGTGGAAGAAAAGTTTGGTGCCCTTTTTAGGGCTTTTCATTATGGTGTGCCTCCCCATGGCGGTTTTGCGCCAGGCATTGACCGTATTGTGATGCTTTTGACCCGTGAAGCCAGCTTGCGGGAGGTGATTGCCTTTCCGCTTAACCAAAAAGCCCAAGACCCTTTGATGGGAGCGCCGTCGACGGTGCCGGCTTCACGGCTTAAGGAGTTGGGGCTTGTGGCTAAAGAAAGACGGCATGGTTGAGGTTCGGTTGTGAGGACCCCTTCTTTCCTTCACGGCTTTGGAGTCTGATCACATCTGCCCGCCTTAGACCCATCAAGGCTTGGGTGTTCATGACCTCTGCCCCCTAGAGAGTGCGCAAAGGCCCTATCCCCCTTTATAGGTAAAAATGTTTTATGTTTTCAGGGCCGTTTGCATTTTTTGTCTGATAAACATTTTTTTTGTTAAAATTTAATTCAATAACATTAAAATTTTTATATATTTTGGGCTATGTCAACGCGTTCTCTTTATTTTTCAGTATTTTTCGCCCTGCTCTTCTCTGCTCATGCGGGGGCGATGAGGCCTGAAGATGATTTTCTGTCTGAGGGTCAACGCCGTCGTTTTGCCGTGCTGAAGGCGTCAGTGTTTATAAAAATACGTCGTGAATCTCAGCAAGATATCGTGGAGATAGAAAACACCCTGCATGAAGAAGCCTGTGGATCTTCCTTAATGAAGTTAGAGGGCTTTGACGACAGGCTTTTATATGTGCCGCTCTTTAGTTTGTCTTTTCTGACCCACCTGGATCTTTCGGGTAATAAACTAACTTATTTGCCTGCCACACTTTCTCTTTTGCAGCATCTCACGTGGTTTTCAGCGTCAGACAATCAGCTCACAGTGTTGCCTGATCAATGTTGCTCTTTTTCTCATCTTCACACACTGTTTCTTCATCGCAATAGCCTGGAAACCTTGCCGCCAGCCATCGGTAATCTTCATAATCTTGCGCTTTTGTTTTTGCAAGATAATCGCCTCAGCAGCCTTCCCCAAGAGATTCATACTTTATCTCAGCTGAAGATTGTGAATGTATCCCATAATCGGTTACGAACATTGCCCATGTCCATTGGCGATCTTCACAAACTTTACCAGCTGGATATCAGCAGAAACTGTCTGTCATCGTTGCCTCATGCCGTGGGGTTGTTGCAGGCCTTGACGCATCTTGATGTGCACGAAAACTTTTTATCCACGCTCCCTGAAACACTGGGTGATTGCTTGCGCCTTTGTTTTTTGGATGCCTCGGATAATGCGTTACAATCGCTGCCAGACACATTAGGCAAGCTGATAAATCTGATGCACCTGGATCTCGCAGAAAACCAGCTGGAGGCGTTGCCTTTCACCGTCGGTGATTTGTCATCCCTTTGTTGTCTTGATGTCTCTCGCAACGCGCTCAACGAATTGCCCACCTCGTTTATGAAGCTCAAAAAACTCAAGTCGGTATATGCTTGTGATAATGACTTAGAAAGCTTGTGTGGGCGTGTGGCGGGGCTCGCATCTTTAGAAGTTCTCGATGTGTCTTATAATCATATTTCTATGTTGCCCCAAGAAATAGCTGGGCTTAACGAGCTGCGCTATTTGGTTGTGCATAATAATCGGCTAACCCACTCCTATCATGGGATGTGGCCCCATCTGATCACCATAGAGCATGGGCAATAGGTTTCTTATCTTCTTTTACAAGAGGTCCTGCTTTTCAAGCAGACTCAACTGATCACGCAAGCGGGCCGCTTTTTCAAAGTCAAGGCAGGATGCGGCTTCAAGCATGTCTTTTTCAAGCTTGTGAAGGTGGGCTTTCTTGGCTTTGGCCGACGTAAAGGTAGGTGCCGGTTTTTTTACCTCTTGTGAGGCATCTTTATTGTACACCGCAGCCAAAATGTCTGACAGCTCTTTCTTCACACCCTGAGGGGTGATGTTGTGCTTTTTGTTATAGGCCATTTGTTTGGCACGGCGGCGCGCTGTTTCCTCAAGGGCGTCGCGCATCGACGGGGTGATCACATCGCCATAGAGAATAACTTTGCCATGGATATGACGTGCAGCGCGCCCGATGGTTTGGATAAGAGAGGTTTTAGATCGAAGAAATCCCTCTTTATCTGCATCAATAATGGCCACCAGGCTGCATTCAGGAATATCAAGACCTTCGCGTAGTAAATTGATGCCTACTAAGATATCAAAATCACCTTTCCGCAATTTTTGAATAATATCGATGCGCTCGAGGGTATCGACGTCTGAATGAATATAGCGCGATTTCAGACCCATTTCTGTGAAATAATCCTGAAGGGTTTCCGCCATTTTTTTGGTGAGGGTGGTGATGAGAACACGTTCATGGCGCCTGGTTGTTTGGCGTATTTCTTGAATGAGGTCATCAATTTGGTCATGGGTGGGACGCACTTCACACACAGGGTCTACAAGGCCGGTGGGGCGAATCACTTGCTCAACCACTTCGCCTCCCGTCATCTCAAGCTCAAAGGGGCCTGGTGTGGCGGAAACAAAAATGGTGTCGGGGCGCATAGCTTCCCATTCTTCAAACATAAGAGGGCGGTTATCGGCGCATGAGGGCAAACGAAACCCGTGGTCAGACAGTGTTTTTTTGCGGCTCGCATCTCCACGATACATGGCCCTGAGCTGGGGCAGGGTGACATGGCTTTCATCAATCATCAACAACGCATGGCCTGGGAGATATTCAAACAGCGTCGGTGGGGGCTCCCCTGGTTTGCGGCCGGTGAGATAGCGCGAATAGTTTTCAATGCCTGGGCAAGAGCCCATAGTGGCAATAGATTCAAGGTCAAAGCGTGTGCGCTCATCAAGTCGCTGTGCTTCTACCAGTTTGTTGGCATGGCGAAGTTCTTCAAGGCGCACAGCAAGGTCTGCTTTAATATGCTTGACGGCCTGCACGCGCGTGGGGCCGGGAATCACATAGTGGCTGTTGGGGTAGATCGTGATGTGATCAAGGGTCTCGCCTTTGGTGCCTAAAAGTGGATCGATTTCCACGATGGACTCAATCTCATCCTCAAAGAAGGAAATACGCCACGCCCGGTCTTCATAGTGGGAGGGGAACACATCAAGAATATCTCCGCGCAGGCGAAACGTGCCGCGTTTCAGCACCATGTCATTGCGTGTGTATTGCAATTCTACCAGTTTTTGGATGGTGGTCTCGCGCGCAAAGGGAAGCGTTTTATCAATTTTGCATACCATCGAGCGGTAGGATTCCGGTGAGCCAATGCCATAAATGCACGAAACGCTGGCCACCACAATGACGTCGTCCCGTTCAAGCAAAGAGCGCGTGGCGCTGTGGCGCATGCGGTCAATGTGCTCGTTGATGGTGGCCTCTTTTTCAATATAGGTGCCGGTGCGGGGAATAAAGGCTTCGGGTTGGTAATAATCATAGTAAGACACAAAATATTCCACAGCATTGTGAGGAAAGAGGGCTTTCATCTCAGCATACAGCTGGGCCGCAAGTGTTTTGTTGGGGGCCAAAATCAAGGTGGGGCGTTGCGTTTCTTGGATCACGTGGGCCATAGTGAAGGTTTTGCCAGACCCGGTAACACCTAAAAGCGTGTGATTCCTTTGCTTGCGCTTAAGGGCGTCCACCAACGCCGCAATAGCCGCAGGCTGATCCCCTGTAGGCTGAAAAGGGGAGTGGATGGCAAACGTCATGATTGCACTGGTGCGGGAGGTGAGGGCGCCTGCTCCATATCAAAATAAGAGGAAGCCTCAAGCAGCTCACGTCCATAGGCGGTTTGGGGTTTGCGAAAAAAATCTGGGGCGTTGGCTATTTCGAGGTATGCCCCTTGTTTGAGCACCAAAAGGCGGTGCGCCAGGGCGCGCATCACGTGCAAATCATGGGTGATCAAGAGATAGGACAGGGTGTGCTCTTCTTGGAGATGGCGCAAAAGGGAGAGGACCTCTGTTTGTGTCACCAAATCGAGGGAGGATGTGGGTTCATCCAAAATCAGCAAGGCCGGTTTGAGAACCAGTGCGCGTGCAATGGCCACCCGCTGCCTTTGCCCGCCGGAAAGTTCATGGGGATAGCGTGCAAGCAAGGTCGGCTTCAGCCCCACTTCCTTCATCACATGGCGGATGCGGCGTTGTTGTTCGTGGGGTGTGATCTCTTTGTGCTGGCGTAAGCCCTCTTTGATAATGTCTTCAATCAAAAAACGTGGGTTGAGTGACCCAAAAGGGTCTTGGAAAATATATTGCAGCCGGCCCCGTCTTTGCCGCAGCGTCGGGCCTTCAAGCGCTAGCCAATCGTCGCCCTCAAAGGAGATGCGTCCGGTGCTTTTCATCATGCGAAGCAAAGCCATGGCCAGGGTTGTTTTGCCCGAACCGCTTTCCCCCAGCACGCCTAGGGTTTCTCCCTTTTGCATAGAAAAGGTGATGTCATGCAAAAGAGGCACGCGTTGTTTGCGAAACCAGTGACTACGTTGTTCCACCTCAACGCCCACGTTGCTTACCTCAAGAAGTTGTTCTTGCGGGCCCAGGGGGGGAGGTGACATGCGATGATGAAAACTGGCCAACAGATTTTGTGTGTAAGGGGCCTGAGGCGCTTTCAGAAGAGATGCATTCCCCTTTTCTACACATTGCCCGTCTTTTAAGACAAACACTTTGTCAGCGCACCGGATTGCTACGCCCAGATGGTGGGTGATTAACAAAAGGGCCATGTTGGTTTTTTTCTGCAACGCCTTGAGGTGCTGGATAAGATCCACCTGTGTCATCACATCAAGGGCTGTGGTGGGCTCATCGGCAATCAATAATTTGGGCTGGCCGGCCAAAGCCATGGCGGTGAGCACGCGTTGACGTTGCCCGCCAGAAAGCTCATGAGGATAGGCATCAAGGCGGTCTGCGCCTTGCGCGAATCCCACAGACGTGAGCAACGTTTTCAAGCGATGCAAGAGATCCTTTTTCGATAAAGAGGCACGTTCAGGGATGGCTTCGGTGATTTGGGTGCCGAGGGTGTGGAGGGGATTCAGGCTGGTCATGGGGTCTTGAAAAACAAAACCAATATCGCGTCCACGAATGTGGGTAAGGTGTTTTTCGGAAGCTGTAAGCAGGGGGTGGCCGTCAAAAAAAACCTGACCCGAAACCTCAGCGTGGGCGGGCAACAACCTGAGCAGCGCCTTTGCAGACACACTTTTTCCCGAGCCGCTTTCCCCTAAAAAACATAAGGTTTCGCCGGCATGAATATCAAAAGAAATGTTGTGAACGACAGGTGTGGTCTTTTTGTCGTCAGGAAAGGCTACGCCAAGGTTACGGACAGACAAAAGAGGAGAGGTGGTCACACTATTTGATTTTGGCTTCCTTGAAAGAGACGTGACGCCGGAGACGGCGATCGTATTTTCTGACCTCCATCTTCGATGTTTTGGTTTTGGGGTTCTTTTTGGCCACGTAAAATGTGCCTGTCCCCTCTGTGCTCAGCAACTTGACCACAAGCGCCCCACGTTTTTTTGCCATCGCCTACATAACCTCACGAGAATGTCTCTCCAAAATAAACAAAATCTCCTACCAAGGTCAAGAGATTTTCCGGGGTACGAAAGAGGTCATTAAGGTTCGGGCCTTAGGTTGTGGGGAAAGGAGAGAGAAATCATGACAAAACGCGTATTCATCACCGGCGCCACGCGGGGTATTGGTGCGGCTATTGCCAAGGCTTTTGACAAGCAGGGGCACCGTGTGGTTGTGACCTATGGCCATGACGATGAGGCTGCCCTGTCTTTTCACCGTGAGACAGGCATCGCCACGTTTAAATGGAATATGGGCGTCTTTGACACCACCCCTGCTTTGGTGAAAGAGATTATAAACGCTCATGGCCCCTTTGATATTCTGATCAATAATGCGGGGATTACAAAAGATGCCTGGCTGAGCAAAATGGAGCCCCAAGCATGGCATCGCGTTATAGACACCAATCTTTCTTCTCTTTTCTATGTGTGTCAGGCCGTGCTGCCGCACATGATGAATCAAGCATGGGGGAGAATTGTCAATATCAGCTCAATCAATGCCCTTAAGGGGCAAAAAGGTCAAACAAACTATGCGGCGGCAAAAGCGGGGATGCTTGGGTTCACCAAATCACTTGCGCAAGAGGTGGCCAAGTGGAACATCACCGTGAATGCGGTGGCGCCTGGCTATACAGACACAGATATGATGCGGGCCGTTCCTCAAGATATTCTCGATAACATCAAATCAGAGATTCCCATGAAGCGGTTTGCAGCGGTAGAGGATGTGGCAGGTTCTGTTTTGTTTTTGGCGTCTGATGCCGCTTCTTACATGACGGGGCAGACACTGCACGTCAATGGTGGGCACTGGATGGGATAGTGTGCGACTTAAAAAACATGCTGTTTTTATTGTGTTCTTTTTTTTAAAAATTTTTTTGTCTTGATTAAGGTGTTGCTATTGCGCATAAAAGTCAACCTAGGATGTAAAAGAGTCCTAGATATTTGCAAAACAAATATATAAGGGGCGGTGATGTTAAAAAACAAGTGGGTGTTTCTGTTATTTTTTGTTATTTTTGGTACATCTGTGTGTTTTGAGAGATGTTCTTTTGGTGTAGACTTTAAGGACATTCTTCTAGGGGACGCTAGACCTGAAGGGTATGGAACGGGATGTTGGCGTGGGCAGCTTGTGAGCGAAGGCAGTAAGCCTTGTGTACAGGTCATTGCCTATCCTTCACCTGAAGATAAATCCGTTGCGAATTTTTATCCTGAATGTGGAGACGTGAACAGAAAAGCGATCGCCGTGGAGGGGACAAATGGGCAAGCATTGGCCAGCTTTCTGAAGCAAAAAATGGAGCAAGGCATTGCCTATGACTATGCCATAGATGAAGGGGGCCTTTATCGCCTTTTTCCTGAAGCCTTTTTTATGGATAGCCATGTTTCCCGAGGGCATGTGTCATCTTCTCTTCTTGTGAGGGTGGCAATGGTCAGTGGCCATGAGCGCATAACAGATGTTCACGTAGAAAACGAGTATTTGAATAGACTGTTGGGTGCAGATTACATAGAGCGTGTTATTGACTTGGAAGATCTTGTTGCGTATGAAGCGCGTGTTCATTTTGCCCGCAAAGCCTTGAGCTCTGCTGAAGAAGAAGTACAGATGGTGCGTGAGAATCTGGGTGAGGGGTATATTTTTTTTGATAACTATAAACAAAAGTTAGCCCAAGCTGAAATGGATCTTCGAGGGTGTGAAAAGGAGCTTCATACCCTTATTTTTTGTTACAGCGTTTAGCACGTTTTGTGTGTGTGTGTGTTTTTTTTGTGAAGCGTTTTGAGCTCTGTGAAAAGAGCTCATCCTTTCTTAGGCTTTTTTTGAAAGCCTGAGGTGTGTGTATCCAGGGCAATTTTGGCCTCAGGGTATGCTTAACATTACTAAATAAGGGGGGATCCTTTATGTTGAAAAAAAAATATCTGACCTATTGTGTGATCAGCGTCTTTTCTTTGGGGGCTGAGCTGTGTGCTGGCTCTTTTAAAGACACGCTGGATGACCCAAATTCTGGATGGGCAGGCGAAGCATCCACGGTGGGTGGTGTGCCCTGCCAGCAGGTGACAAAATATGTGTTGCCTGAAGGCAAAACGCTTGAAACAAATCTCTTCCCCACACCCAAAACGGGCAGCCCAGAGCGAAACTGGCTTGTGGTGACGGTGACAGATGGCAAGCCTGTGAAAGACACGGTAACCGATTGGTTTGCGAAGGGTATGTCTGCTGATTATGCCCTTGATGAGGGGGGATTGTATCGCCTGTTTCCCAAAGATCTTGACTTTCAAGCGTGCATGTCTCAGATGTCAGGCAAGCACAACAAGCAAGCGGTCAATGTGTTGGTGAATGCCTTGGCCTGGTCTGAATTAGAAAAAGATAAGCATGTACCTTTTTTGAATGCAGTCATCAACGAGCACAATGTGAAAGAAGCCATGACGATGTTTGTGTTGCGGAATGCAGACAACCAAGGATATGCCTCCGGACATCTTTTGGGTATGAAAAAGCTGGAGGTTGGTGTGCGTTCTATAATGCCGCAGGATGCTCAGCTAGATGAGCAAAACAAGATCTATTTGCAAAAACAAAAAGAACGGCTTAATGGTCATACAACTTCTATCGAAGCGATTGATGCGTTTTTGAATCCATCTACAAGCGCCAGTCCTGCGGACTGAAGCCGCAAGTGCAGCTTCAGGTGGTGCCGCTTCTGTGGAGGTATCTGTAAAGATCAATAACTAATCTTTTGCACAACAACTCTTTGGGTGGTGCTGTCAGCTGATCGTTGGCTGCACGAACCTCTTACCTGTCTCGCTGCCCTCGTTAAGGGGGTGCGAGATTTTTTTGTATATCACCTATGAAGCGAGGGCTCTGTGAGGGGCGTGGCTCTTTTTCTGGCAAAAGAGCCTTATAGAAAAGGCTTGCAGAGCAGATTTGCAGAATCGCTTTGCCTGGCAGGCTTACAGCCCTGTTAGCAGCAGGTGATGAGGAGAGGAGATGGCAGTAGGATAGGACGCAAGAAGCATATCCCTTACATATCAGCCAGTTTTTCTGCCTGATCGTGGGCGATGAGCGGATCGATGAGCGGGTCGAGGTTGCCCATTAAAATGGCATCGATCTGATGCAGGGTGAGGTGGATGCGGTGATCTGTAACGCGGCCTTGCGGAAAATTATAGGTGCGAATGCGCCCTGAGCGATCGCCACTACCCACCTGTTCTTTGCGTGCGGCAGCGCGTTTGGCCTCTTCTTGGGAGCGCTCAAGGTCATAAAGGCGAGAGCGTAAAATTTTTAAGGCCCGCGCTTTGTTTTTATGCTGTGATTTTTCATCCTGCTGTTGCACCACAAGGCCTGTGGGCAGGTGCGTGATGCGGATGGCACTTTCTGTTTTATTGACGTGCTGCCCACCGGCGCCCGACGCACGAAACGTGTCAATGCGCAAATCATCGTCACGAAGCGTTACATCCACCTCTTCGGCTTGCGGCAAGACGGCCACCGTAGCGGCAGATGTGTGGATGCGGCCGCCAGATTCTGTGCTGGGCACGCGCTGGACCCTGTGAATGCCAGATTCAAATTTGAGTTTTGAAAAAACGCCTTTTCCTTCAATGGAAAAGATCACTTCGCGCACGCCCCCCAAATCGGTTTCACTCAAGGAAAGCACGTGCAGCTGCCATCCCTTTTGCTCACGATAGCGATTATACATCTCCCATAAATCGCGGGCGAAAAGAGCCGCTTCATCCCCCCCAGTCCCTGAGCGAATTTCAATAATCACGCCGCGCTGGTCGGCTGTATCTCTGGGGACCAACAGGGTTTTGAGGGTGCTTTCGATGTCGTGGACTTTGTCTTTCAGTGCCGCTTCCTCTTGGAGCGCCAAGGTTTTGAAATCAGGATCCTGCATTAAGGTTTTAAGATTTTTTTGCTCGGCCATGGCGTTTTCAAGGTCACGCACAGCTGACACAATCGGGGCAAGATCGCTTTGCTCTTTAGAAAGGCTGGCAAGCTCTTGAGGGGGCGGCGGTGGCGTCTGACTCATAGCTGTTTCAATATCTTGAAAGCGTGCCAAAAGCGTTTGTAGCCTGGTGAGCACCTTTTCTGAAAAATTCACGCAGGACCCTTCATAAAAGAGACCAGATGATCAAGAGCTACGGTTTCTTGGGCGCCTGTGTCCATGTTTTTTACCTGCACCTGCTGCGCTTTGCGCTCTTCTTCGCCCATAATCACCACATAGCGACACTGTTTTTGTGAGGCCTTTTTGAGTCGCTTTTTAAGCGTACAGGGCTCACACATCATCAACACAGGCAATCCTTCCTGTCGAAGTGTTGTGGCCACGTTCATGGCCTCGCTAAGATCGGCTTCTCCTTGGGGAAGAAAGGCCACGGGCGTAAGGGCAGAGGGCGCTTTGTCAGGGTCAACAAGAAGCATGAGACGTTCCACCCCCGCTGCCCAGCCTACGCCCCCCATGGGCGGCCCACCTAAGGCTGTACTCAAGCGGTCATAGCGCCCGCCCGCAAGCACGGTATCTTGGGATCCTAAATGAGGAGACTTAAACTCAAACACCGTGTGGCAATAATAATCCAAACCGCGCACCAGCGTGGGTTCATGGACCCAAGGGATGCCTAAGGCATCCAGCTGTGCGCACAAACCCTCAAAGGCTTTTTGTGTGGTGGGGGTGTGCATGTCCACCAGTTTGGGGGCATTGGCCACCAGGGCTTGGTCTTGAGGGCTTTTGCTGTCAAGAATGCGTAAAGGGTTATGGTCAAGGCGGTGCTGACTGTCGTCGGACAGGGTATCGCGGTAGGGGGTGAGATAGTCTTGCAAACAGGTACCATAACGCTTTTGGGTTTCTTCATCCCCCAGCGTGTTGATGTGGAGCCGCGGTTTTTCTGTCAAAGGCAACTGGGTGAGCAGTGTGTGGGCCAGGGCGATGGCCTCAAGGTCAACAGCCATGTTTGCTGAGGGCGCTGTGTCCACCACAGGGGCGCTTAACGATTCAATCCCTATTTGTGAAAATTGACGCATCCTTCCTTTTTGGGGCCGGTCATAACGAAACATGGGGCCGTGATAAAACAATTTTAAGGGCAGGCTTTGGGTGAGGCCTGCGTTGAGCAACGCGCGCAATACAGAGGCTGTGCCTTCGGGGCGCAGTACAAACGCATCACGGTCATTGCGAGGCACGAGGCGAAAGAGCTCTTTGCGCGTGATGTCGGCGTCTGGCGTGGTGCGTTCAAAAAGGGCGGCTTGTTCAATGAGCGGTGTATCAATGCCAGCAAATCCCCACAAGGTGGCCAGCTGGGTGAATTGGGTGATACACATGCGTTGACGCCATAATGCGTCTCCTAGAATATCATGCGTGCCTCTGACGGTGGACCATAGGGTGTTGGAAGACATAAATCATGAGGAACCTTTGTGATAGGTCGCCACTTTCAGTTTGGGTCGGCCCATTTGCAAAAAACGCTCACGCCGATGCGCCCTAAAGTCAGGAGCTTGCTCGCGCATCACATCACGTAATCGTTGAGACACAGCGTCACCCACAGCGTGGATAACCTGCCTGTCATTGCGGTGTGCGGCGCCGGGAGGTTCGGGCACGATGTGATCAATGACGTTGAGTGCCAGCAAGTGGGGCGCGGTGAGTTTAAGCGCTTCGGCCGCCTGGGCGGCTTTGTCTTGGGTGCGCCACAAAATAGACGCACAGCCTTCAGGGGAAATCACAGAATAGATGGCATACTGCAGCATCAACACACTGTTGGCGCTGGCCAAAGCCACAGCGCCACCTGAGCCCCCTTCACCAATCACGGTGGCAATGACGGGCACATTCACCTTAAGACTGGTTTCAATGCAGCGCGCAATGGCATCGGAAGCACCGCGTTCTTCAGCATCCACGCCTGCATAAGCCCCTGCGGTGTCCACAAAGGTGAGCACAGGCAAAGAGAAACGATCGGCTAACTCAAAAAGACGTTGAGCCTTGCGGTAGCCCTCAGGCTTGGGCATGCCAAAGTTGCGACGAATCCTGTCATCTGTGTCTTTGCCCTTTTCTTGCCCCATCACTACGACGCTTTGCCCATGAAATCGCCCAAGACCCCCAATGATGGCCGCATCTTCCGCAAACATGCGATCTCCAGAAAGGGGCACAAAATCTTCAATCAGCCCACGGATATAGTCACTGGTGTGAGGGCGGTGGGGGTGCCTGGCCACCTGCACTGTTTGCCACGGCGAGAGGTCGCGATAAAGCTTGCACATCAGGGTTTCTGATTTTTTTTCAAGGCGTGTGATTTCTTTGAGGATGTTCACATCGCCTTGTGCCGCGGTTTGCTTCAAATCAGCAATCCGTCGGTCAAGCTCTTTCAGGGTTTTTTCAAAATCGAGTGTATAGTCCATACCCCTATGGATAACAATTTTTCAAAAAGACGTCAAAGTCAGTCTGCTTGTTCAAGGCATTTTTGGATGGAGGCTTGGTTTTCGCTGCATTTAGAGGCACACAAGGCGCGCACGCGGCTGGATTTGCACGAGGCTCTGTTACATGCACCATAACAAATCTTGCTAGACACGATGCCTTGAGAAAGCATCTTAAGCGCACCGCCGCCTGCAAGCATGGCCGCCATGCCGCCGCCACCAATTCCGGCAAGCCCGCCAAGGCCGCCTAACATGCCCAGTCCTCCCAAAGACCCAAGGGCACCTGCCCCCCCTGCAGCCAGTAGGCCTGCGCCTCCTGCCATCGCGGCCATGCCGGCTGCACCCGCGGCCATGCCGGCTGCACCCGCGGCCAGGCCACCAAAAGATGGGCCGCCCCCTGAATCTGATGAAAGCCTTTCACTATCTTGCTCAGATTGAGCAATGTCTTGCGCTTTGTGACTGCGCTGAGAGAGTTTCTTATTCGCCGAGCTTTTGGCTGCATAGGGGTTTTCTTTTTGTGGATGAGAACCGTCTTTATCTGCATCGCTTGCCCCATCTTTTCCACCGTGTTTATCTTGATTGCCCTGTGAGCTGTCCTGTTTGTCCTTCGCAGATGTGTCGACCACCCGATCCATGAGAGAAGAGCCTTCCACGGACAGAGCGGGGGTCAGAAGACAAAGGAAAACAAAGCAAGATGGATAAAGGCGTGTCAGCATAAAAAGACCTCAAGGTGGGGAAGGGGATGATGAAGACGTGTGTGTCCCTGTGTTGGTTGGCTGTTGTGCCTGTGTGTGCTCCTCCTTCTGTGTGTTTTTGGTGGAGGATGGCTGAGCTGCCGCCTTGTCATGGTGGCGCTGTGTCGGTTTTTGCTTATCTTGCGTGGTTTTGCCTTGCGTTGCTTTGTCGTGAGGCTGTTCTTCTTGCTTCTTTTTTGAGGACATCACAGCTTGCCCCGCCTTATAGAGGGTGCCTAACACGGCGGTACCGGCCACGATAGAGCCAAGCCCTATCTTTTTCGGGTCTTCTGTGCCCACGGTGGGTGTGCTTGCCGGAGAGGGGGGCACATGATCAGCCCTGTCTTGGTTGGTGTGTGCGTCAACCCCTTCGGGGGGAGGGGGGTCTTTCCTCTTCAGGGCGGCGGCTTGTTTTTCTTGCGTGGAAGTCTCTTGTGCCTCCTGTGCTTTTTGTTGTTTTTTGGCCCGGTGTTCTTTGATTTTTGACTTAAGTTTGGTGATGCCTGCCGAGGCTGCTGAGGCGGCGGTTTTGCCTGCCGAGGCTGTGGCTTTAGCACCGGCCACGCCCAAGGCTGCAGCGGCTTTGGCACTGGCTTGCCCGGCGGCCAGGGCGGCTTTGCCTGTGAGGGATGCGGTGGCTTTGGCACCTTTGACCAAGCCTTTCCCCGCCAGTTTGGCGCCAGCCTT
>NZ_JQAJ01000004.1:0-2649 GCF_000742475.1 Candidatus Hepatobacter penaei
CAAAAACCTCCCCCCAAGGCTTTCCCCATCCTCAAACCTTTGTGACACATTGTCAATGCATTATGCCCTCTTACGACATATGCATGAATGACCACCAAGGTTCACTTACCGATTTCATCGTTATGAAGAGCCCTATCCACATCAGCGATGTCTAGGTTCAACATGCTTGCCACCTCTTCCTTTGTGTGCATGCCAGTCTCGAGTAAGGCAATGGCTGCTTCAAGCTTTCCCTGCACTCGACCTTGCTCCCGCCCCTGCGCTCGGCCCTGTGCTCTGTAATGATCAATCACCTCTTCTGCCTCTTCTGTACGCCTTACAAAGTTGGTAAGCTCTCCTTCTCTGAGCTTTCTTTTATCCAACATCTCATGCAGTTTATACAAAGGTGTCCCCTCTGCGTCCGTCACCTGAGAAGATTTGGACACTTTTTTAAATAAAGACATTTTTGCTTTTGGATTTCTTAACGACATGTATTTGAGGAAAAAGAAAAAGCGATCTTGATGTGTTTCAAGATCATCTTCCCCTTTATCAAATCGATCCAAGGCCAACACCGTAAGTGTGGATCGTGACTGGCGGCTATAAGGAATGTCAGGATGATTTATGTGCCGATACTCAGAGGTATTGACGACATCGGGAAAGCCAGAATCCAAGGGCTTATTTGTCACGACAATGGAATGCACCCCCACCAAGCTTTTTTGAAAATCTTTGGCAGGGTTTTTTCTCAAACTCGTCTTCTCCCACGCTTCCAGAGCAAGTTGATTGTGAACATACAACATATCAAGGTTTCCTTCAAAACGTGCATGCCGGATACGCGCCTCGTCTGGATAATAGGCGTGAAAGTCATTTTGCATCTCAATGAGAAAATGTTGTCCATTGTGATCGCGCGCCACCACATCAATTGTAAAGTGAGACCCTATGGGGACTTGGCTAGGCTGCTCTTTATTGAGAAAGATCACGTCTTCAACAACGCGATCCTCTTGAGCTAGCACGGCATTGATAAACGCTGCACACCCTTCTTCATGGGACCCGAGGCTCTTCTTAAAGCCCCAGTCAGAACATGGGTTCACAATATGAAAAAAGGCATCATCCTCAAAAGGTGGATCCACATGACGCACATACCCCCGAGGATATCGCGGCGTATAAAACAACAGGTCACTTACAGAAGGTGTGTAGGTATCCCCCTTTTGCTCATGACATATCCGCGCCCAAGATGCATGTGGCTTCTGAGACATCGCCGGTATCGCGCAGACAGCAAAAGATCTTAACGAAACAGGCCGTGCAAACAGCCTTTCCCCCCATAAAGAAAAAGCAAGGTGTGGACTCGCCTGCGCATAAAACAGCATGAAATCCCAGGCCAACAGACATGAGCCACCTAAGCCGACCATCTTGGACCCTCTTGTCATGACCTACCCCCTTTATGTCAAAAACGGCATCACGATAACAAAAAAATCAATAAAATCAATATATTAAGAAAGAAATACATGCATGTTTTGTATTCAACCCTTCTCTATAGGGTGCAAGCCACGATCTTGAACCTATGCACCAAGACATCCTGTGAAGCGTCAGAGATCACCAGGATGTGCGGATCAAGTATGAGCCTGATCTATTGAAACATCCATTCACGTTTCCGCAGGCTGGATAAGGCTGGCAAATAGTGTCAATCTAAGCAAGCCACACCGGCACGGGCACAATAAGGGTGTGGTGGAGGGAGTAGGATTCGAACCTACGTAGACGTTCGTCGGCAGATTTACAGTCTGCTGCCATTGACCGCTCGGCCATCCCTCCACCCTTTGAGAGTACAAACTTCCCCCAGCCTTTGTCCAGTCCTTGAAACCATAATTTTATTCAAGGCAAGAAGAGATGTTTCCCTGTCCATACAAAGCAAAACCGAGAACGGCTTAATCAAACCTTATGCAATTCTTGCAAAAATAGGATAGAAACGTTTCTAGTCTTGTGGTGTATGTTCATGAAAACCTCCATGCTTTCCCGCCTTTTATCCGCTTTTTTCTCCATTATCGTGTGCATAACCATAGGCGCTTTTGCCGCCCCACTCTTACGAGCTGAGGAAGACGGCCTGCCTGGAGGGACCTATCGCCACACATGCACGGGATGTGGGTTTATGAATCAAGATGAAGGACGCGTCCTGATTTGTGATTGCACAGATGGCGATGGTCATTCACAATCCACGAGCCTTTCTGAAAAAGTTATCAAGGAAACGCCAGGGTGTTGGCATAACC
Source organism: Candidatus Hepatobacter penaei (assembly GCF_000742475.1). NCBI lineage: Bacteria > Pseudomonadati > Pseudomonadota > Alphaproteobacteria > Holosporales > Holosporaceae > Hepatobacter (SeqCode) > Hepatobacter penaei (SeqCode). The sequence continues at coordinate 2,235 of NZ_JQAJ01000004.1, forward strand.
TCAGAAATGAGTTAGGACAGCTTGGGTGTGGCACGCGCCTTAACTAATGTGCTGACATTTGAAGTGGGTTAGTCTTGAAGAGCGGGGGTCTCAGCACAGGAAGACCGAAGGACTGACACCTGTACATCTTCTTTGTGAGGCCCTATATGTTTGGTTTCCCCCACCCATGAACGTGGTAACAGACAGCGCAGGGTGAAGGGAATCGTCAGCGTCATAACGTAAAGCGAAAAATAGTGATAGCGAAGCACCCCCGCCAGGGAAAACACAAACAACGATCCCGTTAACACGCACGCCATAGACAGCATAAAGGCCAGGCTCTGACGATAGGGGCGAAGATCTGGGCGACCCTTCGTATACACAAGGCAGAAAAGAGATGAAAGTGCACACATAGACAACCAAAAGAGTGCATAAAGAG
>NZ_JQAJ01000004.1:2887-3036 GCF_000742475.1 Candidatus Hepatobacter penaei
CCGGCGTCACGTCAGCCCTGCGCCACAAAAACGAAGGCACGATGTTTTTCTCAAGGCGCACACTCATGCCCGCCAGGTCATAAATCTTGACGTATTGCCATGAATGGCTGCTCCCCGTCCCATGATGCGTCACCAGCACATGATTCACC
>NZ_JQAJ01000004.1:3050-3270 GCF_000742475.1 Candidatus Hepatobacter penaei
AATCAAGGCACCACTGGCCAGCGCCGCTTTGATGAACGAGCGTAGCCGCGTTTCTAACGGCCATTGCACGCGGCACAGCCACAGCGCCATCACCAGCGCCACAAACTGCGCCTGATATTTCACCGAGGTGGCATAAAACAACAGGCCACAAAAGCCCACCACCCCCAAAGGAGACAGCCGTTTTTGATGCACACTGTGCGCACTGAGCACCGCCGCCAAC
>NZ_JQAJ01000004.1:3277-3588 GCF_000742475.1 Candidatus Hepatobacter penaei
AACCAAAGGTGAAGATCATATCTTTCCAGATCCACCCTGCCTCGGCCCACACGTGCGGTGTGAACGGCAACAGCAAACACACCCAACCCAAGGGGCCTTGAAACACCCGAAAGGCCAACACGCCCACACCGCCCCACAACAGCGCCATGTTCACAGCCAACATAAGGCCTGGCCCATCATAGATCATGTTCAGATAATGCCACACATACCCCATCAAGGGTGGATGGTGATCCCCATACGTGTGCGCCAACGCCGCTTTATAAATGCCCCACGAATCTGGGGACATCCAGCCAGGCCAAAAAATCCACGCA
>NZ_JQAJ01000004.1:3601-15807 GCF_000742475.1 Candidatus Hepatobacter penaei
ACACACCCCAACAAAGACGCGGCCACAAGGACGAACCTTCACCCAGCTGAAAGAAGCACGAGCGCCCCTGATGCTTCCCAAGATTGAGTGACGCGAGCGGTTCTTTGTCAGGCTGAATCATGCTCTGCGGCCTCGACCGCTTCCTGAACAGCCGCAGGCAATGCCTCTTCCTCAGCTTCTATCACAGGCTGCTTGGCTTCCGCTTTCAGCTGGCTCATGACCCACCCTGTGCCCACAAAAGGCAAGTGACCCACAATCACGCTTTCTTTAAGGCCCGACAAGAAGTCAACCTTGCCCCACACCGCAGCTTCTGTAAGCACACGCGTTGTTTCTTGGAACGAAGCCGCTGAAATAAACGACTGCGTCTGCAACGAGGCGCGCGTGATCCCCTGAAGCACAGGCACGGCCTTGGCTGGCTGACGTCCTGCATCGATCATGCCTTGATTGACTTTTCTAAACTCACGTTTATCTACCTGGTCACCCACCAAATACAGCGTGCCACCTGGATCGGTCACCTCCACTTTTTGAAGCATCTGGCGCACAATAATCTCAAGGTGTTTATCATTAATACGCACACCCTGAAGACGATAGACTTCCTGAATCTCACGAATCAAGTACGTAGCCAAAGATTCCACGCCCATCACGCGCAAGATATCTTGCAACACAGGGCTGCCGTCCACAATCACTGTCCCGGCTTTGACATGGTCACCTTCCTGCACCAGCACATGGCGTCCACGGGGCACAAGATATTCGACAGGTTGCTTTTCTTTATCGTCCGGCACCACCAAAATACCACGCTTGGTTTTATAGTCTTTACCAAACTCAATACGCCCAGCACATTCGCTGATAACGGCGGGGTCTTTGGGACGACGAGCTTCCACAAGCTCCACAATGCGGGGCAGACCCCCAGTAATATCGCGGTTCTTTGAGGTTTCCCGTGGCAATTGTGCCAGCACATCACCCACCTTAACCTCGGCGCCATCCGACACCTCAAGTAAAGCATCAGCAGAAAGGAAATAGCGCGCTTCCGCCCCATTCGAAAGCACCAGCGGCTGGCCTTCCTTATCGCAAATCACAATGCGCGGACGCAAGTGGGTACCCTTGGAGGTTTGGCGCCAATCCAGCACCGTGCGCTTGGGAATACCTGTGGTTTCATCAATGATTTCCCGAAACGAGACATCTTCCTTCAAGTCCACAAACCTGACAACACCACCCTTTTCTGTGATGATCGGCATGGTATAAGGGGCCCACTCCGCAAGTTTATCGCCCTTTTTCACCTTTGCATCATGAGAGACCACCACATGTGCACCATGGGGAAGCTCATACCGGGCCAGCTCTGCGCCCTCACCATTCACAAGGCATACATCCATGGAACGCGCCACCACCACAATATTTCCTGCAGAATTGGTGACGGTATCTTGCACCTCAAACACAATGCGACCATCGTGAGAAGCTGTGACTTGAGAATCTTCCGCCGTTTTTTGTGCCGCCCCCCCTAAGTGGAAGGTACGTAACGTAAGCTGGGTCCCTGGCTCGCCAATGGATTGGGCAGCAATCACGCCCACCGCTTCTCCCACAGACACCCTGTGGCCACGGGTCATGTCACGGCCATAACACTGCGCACAAATCCCTCGCGGTGCTTCGCAGGTCAAAGCTGAACGTATTTTCACAGCATCAAGCCCCAAAGGCGCCATACTCACCAGCACCTTTTCATCCACCATGGTTCCTGCTTTGACCACCACATCACCGGCTTCGTTTTTAAGATCTTCCGCCAGCACACGCCCAAACAGACGGTCTTCTAAGGACGTGAGCACTTCACCCCCTTCCACAACCGCTTGGACCAAAATACCTTCCCGCGTGCCGCAATCTTCCATAAAGACCACACAGTCATGCGCCACATCCACAAGACGTCGCGTTAAATATCCCGAGTTGGCCGTCTTCAAGGCCATATCTGACAAACCTTTGCGCGAACCATGGGTGGAATTGAAATATTCAAACCCCTTAAGGCCTTCCGCAAAGTTAGAGGTAATGGGGTATTCCAAAATATCGCCTGAGTGTTTGGCAATCAATCCGCGCATAGCAGCAAGCTGACGCATCTGGGCCACAGAGCCTCGCGCACCGGAGTGTGCCATCATATAAATCGCATTCATATGGTCTGGGGTTGTGTCTTTAGAGAGATTGCTGAGCATGGCATCCACCACTTTCTCTGTACAATCACCCCACGCGTCCGTCACTTTGTTATAGTGCTCACCTTGCGTAATCAACCCGTCAAGGTATTGCTGGCGATACTCACGCACCAATCCCCATGTGTCTTGAATGAATTGTTCCTTTTCCTTCGGTACAATCAAATCGTCTTTACCAAAAGACACACCTGAGAGTGTGGAATACTTAAACCCAAGAGCCATCAGGTCGTCAGCCAAGGCCACCGTGGCTTCCTGTCCACAGGCTCGATAAACGCGCTCAATCAACGCGCCCACATCCGCTGAGGTCATGACCTTGTTGATGAGGTCAAAAGAAATATCTGGATGTTGAGGCAAAATTTCACCCAAAATCACGCGCCCAGGCGTGGTGGTCACCATACGCCCCGACGACAAACGCATGGAGATCTGCGTATGCAAATTGACTTTCTTAGCAAAAAGGGCATGCTCCACCTCGGGCACAGAACCAAAGCACGGCAAGTCACCCTCTTTTTCTTTCTCGGCCAACGTCAAGTGATAAAGGCCCAGTACCATGTCTTTAGACGGGATAATCACAGGGCTACCATCGGAGGGGCTGAGGATATTGTTGGTGGACATCATCAAGATGCGTGCCTCAAGCTGGGCTTCTGTGGAAATGGGCACATGCACAGACATCGTATCACCATCAAAGTCAGCATTAAACGCCTTACACACCAGCGGGTGCAAATGAATGGCTTTGCCTTCCACCAGCACGGGCTCAAAAGCCTGGATGCCCAAACGGTGCAACGTAGGCGCACGGTTAAGAAGCACAGGGTGCCCCTTCACCACCTCTTCCAAAATGCCCCACACTTCGGGACGTTCTTTTTCCACAAAGCGCTTGGCAGCCTTCACCGTGGGGGCAAGACCATATTTTTCAAGGCGATTATAAACAAACGGTCTAAACAACTCTAAGGCCATTTTCTTGGGCAAACCGCACTGGTGAAGCTTGAGATGCGGACCCACCACAATCACAGACCGGCCTGAATAATCCACACGTTTTCCCAAAAGGTTTTGACGGAAACGACCGTTCTTACCACGCAGTGACCCCGATAAGGATTTAAGAGGCCTTTTGTTCGCCCCCACCACAGGGCGCCCACGCCGCGAGTTGTCCAAAAGGGCATCAGCAATTTCTTGAAGCATGCGCTCTTCATTGCGGATAATGATGGATGGAGCTTTTAACTCATACAGTTTTTTTAACCGGTTGTTACGGTTAATCAAGCGACGGTAAAGATCGTTAAGATCTGCTGTCGCAAAACGGCCCCCATCAAGGGGCACAAGTGGACGAATCTCAGGAGGAATCACCGGAATGACATCAAGTACCATCCACTCAGGACGCACACCCGAAGACAAAAAGGCGTTCACCAGCTTTAAGCGTTTGATGATTTTCTTGCGCCGCACCTCAGAGTTGACAGAATCCAGTTCATCCATCAGCTCTTGACGTTTTTGCGGCAAATCAAGTTGCATCAACAGCTTTTTAAGGGCCGCTGCGCCCGTGAGGGCTTCAAAATTTTCCTCACCATAGTCTCTTTGGGCGTCCACAAACTCTTCTTCCGAAAGAATTTGCCGCGGTTTAAGCGGTGTGAGCCCCGGCTCAATGACAATATACGCCTCAAAATAGAGGATTTTATCCAGCTCTCTTGTGGTCAAGTCAAGCAGCGTACCGATGCGGCTGGGCAAAGATTTGGTAAACCAAATATGCGCCACAGGAGAAGCCAGCTCAATATGGCCCATACGCTCGCGGCGCACGCGAGATAACGTGACCTCCACACCGCATTTTTCACACACAATGCCGCGAAACTTAATGCGCTTATATTTGCCACACAAACACTCGTAGTCTTTGACAGGACCAAAAATGCGTGAGCAAAACAGTCCGTCCCGCTCAGGCTTAAAGGTACGATAGTTGATGGTTTCGGGGCGTTTCACCTCGCCATACGACCAAGAACGCATTTGCTCTGGACTGGCAATAGAGATACGGACTGCATCAAAGTCTAGCCCCATGGTCTGTGACACATCTTTTTTTGGAGATGGTTTAAGCTGGCTCATTGACACCCCTCACTCTTGATCTTTTTCAACACAACAACGCTCATACTATTCAGCTTTTTCAGCATAGGCCTTAGCCTCATTTTCATTCAAAAACTCCATGTTTAACCCAAGCGCCCGCAACTCTTTAACCAACACATTGAACGAGGCCGGCACACCACACGAAAAGCGCGTGTCCCCTCTGACAATAGATTCATAAGCATTGGTGCGCCCTTCTGTATCATCAGATTTAATGGTCAACATTTCTCGCAAGGTGTAGGCAGCGCCATAGCCTTCAAGAGCCCACACCTCCATTTCACCCAAACGCTGGCCACCCAAATTTGATTTCCCCCCCAAGGGCTGTTGGGTGATCAAACTGTAGGGCCCCACAGAACGAGCATGCATTTTTTCATCAATCAAGTGATGGAGTTTGAGCATATACAAAACGCCCACCGTTACTTTGCGATCAAAGGGCTCACCGGTGCGTCCATCATAAAGGGTGGATTGACCCGAAGAATCCAGCCCAGCCACATCCAACGCCTTGCCAATCCCTTCCATTTTAGCACCCTCAAACACGGGGCTCATCATGGGCACACCACCTGAAAAACCCACCGCCCATGTCAACAATTCTTCAGGGGAAGCTTTGTCAATCCGCTTCACCATATCATGGCGCGGGGCTAGCGCGTAAAACTCTTTCAACAGGGCTCTTAACCCCTCAAAATCGAAGGTTTCAGCATCCACCTGCGACGCTAAGAAAGACGATAAGCGATGGCCCAGCCCTTTGGCCGCCCATCCTAAGTTAGTTTCAAACACCTGCCCCACATTCATACGAGACGGCACACCTAACGGGTTCAGCACCATATCCACGGGCGTTCCATCTTCAAGATAAGGCATATCCTCCACGGGCAACACCTTTGAGACCACGCCTTTGTTACCATGACGCCCGGCCATTTTATCCCCGGTTTGAAGCTTACGCTTAATCGCCACAAACACCCGCACCGTTTTGAGCACCCCCGCCGGCAAATCATCGCCGCGACGCACGCGCTCCACCTTCTTTTCAAAACGCTCATCAATGGCCGTAAGCAAGGGTGCCAGGGCGTCGTAACGCGCTTTCACACGCTTTGACACCTCAGCTTTCACAGAGAGTTTTGCCAGCGCAGACACGGACAAAGGCGCCAATACCTCAGCTGTCAATGTCGTGGATGCCTCAAGGTTTTCATGGGCCGCCGTCAACACCTGCCCTTCCAGCAACGCTCTCAGCTGCACCGCAAATCCATATTCAAGAATGGATTTTTCAATGTCACGCTCCTTAATCAGCTGCTGAATTTCCATGTTACGAATGGCCACAGAACGCTCATCCGCTTCAACGCCGCGCCGTGAGAACACACGCACATCCACAACCGTGCCCGAAGCCCCCGCCGGCATCTTAAGGGATGTATCCCGCATGTCCACAGATTTTTCGCCAAAAATGGCACGCAGCAGCTTTTCTTCCGATGTCATAGGGTTGTCACCTTTCGGTGTGACCTTGCCCACCAAAATGTCACCGGCCTTCACCTCAGCCCCCACATACACAATGCCTGACTCATCCAAGCGGCCCAGCATTTCTTCACTGATGCCGGAGATATCCCGCGTGATTTCCTCACTGCCCAATTTTGTATCACGAGCACACACCTCATATTCTTCAATATGGATCGATGTGTAGGCATCATCTTGCACCAGTCGCTCAGAGACAATGATGGAATCTTCAAAGCCATACCCATTCCACGGCAAAAAGGCCACCGTCACATTGCGCCCCAAGGCAAGCTCACCCTTGTCTGTGGAAGGGCCGTCGGCAATCACCTGCCCTGCCGTCACGCGGTCACCGGCCTGCACAATGGGCCGTTGATTCATGCACGTGCCGTGATTGGTTTTTTGAAACTTGGACAGGGTATAAATATCGACATTGGATGCTTCATCCGCCGTCACCTCAGCGCCCTCTTTGTGCTCAATATCTGCCAACACCACAATGGACGTAGCATCCACCTGGCTCACCACGCCCGCACGACGGGCCATCACCACACAGCCAGAATCCCTGGCCACCACGCCTTCCATGCCTGTGCCCACCAGCGGGGCTTGAGGCTTCAACAGGGGCACTGCCTGACGCTGCATGTTGGCACCCATCAAGGCACGTGAGGCATCATCATTTTCTACAAAGGGAATCAACGCCGCAGCCACCGACAAGATTTGCTTAGGAGACACATCGATAAAGTCAATATCCTCAGGGGCCGTCAACACATATTCACCATGTCGGCGACAACTCACCAAGTCTTCAGTCAACTTACCGTTTTCCAAGCGCGGCGCATTGCCCTGAGCAATGGTGTACGAGCCCTCATTAATAGCTGATAGATACACCACCTCATCTGTGACATGGCCATCTACCACACGTGCATAGGGCGTTTCAATAAAACCATAATCATTCACCCGGGCATAAGACGCCATGGAGTTGATCAACCCGATGCTCTGCCCCTCTGGCGTTTCCACAGGGCACACACGGCCATAGTGAGTGGGGTGAACATCACGCACCTCAATACTGGCCCGATCTTTGGCCAGCCCGCCAGGGCCCAAGGCTGACAAACGCCGCTTATGGGTCACCTCTGACAAAGGGTTGGTTTGGTCCATAAACTGAGAAAGCTGCGAGCTGCCAAAAAAATCTCTCAACACAGCTGTGAGGGGCTTAGCATTCAACACGTTTTGCGGCACCAAATCCTCAGCATCCAGGTTGCTCATACGCTCTTGGATCGAGCGCTCAAGCCGCAGCAGGCCCAACTGATATTGCCCCGACAACATTTCACCCACCGCGCGCACACGACGATTGGAGAGGCTGTCAATATCATCAATGGCATCACGACCATCTCGCAAATCAAGCAGCACCCGCACGATGCCAAAAATATCTTTTTTAGATAAAAAATGCTGTTCTTCAGGCACATCCGTTTTAAGGCGCGCATTCATCTTAATACGCCCCACCGCCGAAAGATTATACCGCTCAGGATCGAAAAAGAGGCCATAAAAAAGAGCCGCCGCCGAGTCAAAGGTGGGGGGATCCCCAGGGCGCAAAATACGATAAATCTCAAACAACGCTTCCTGGCGAGAGTTGTTACGATCTGACATCAAAACGTCCCGCAAATAACCACCACGCTTGACGTGGTCAATATCCAACACGCCAACGCGTGTGATGCCTAGCCCTGCGAACTTGTCAAGCAATTCAGCGGTGATTTCATCCCCTGCCTCTGCATATACCTCACCGGTGGCCTCATTCAGAAAATCTCTGGCCAAATAACGCCCCACCAGGTCTTTCTTTTCAAACCGCAACGTTGTAACACCGGCCTCCACAATCCCCTTAAGGGTGGCCTTCGTCATTTTTTTACCTTTGGGCGCCAGCACATCCCCTGTCTTACCATCAACCAATGGCTCAGAGAGTTTCACCCCACGCCACAAATCAGGCACAAACGGGCATGTGGCATGATCCCCATCAAGCTCGTACGTCAACTCATCATAAAAAGCGTGCAGGATATCTTCCCTCGAAAACCCCTGTTGCGATGACACGCCCTCAGCGCCATCCACATCAGACAACGCCATCAATAAGGTGGTGACGGGGAACTTGCGCTTCTTATCAATGCGCACATAAAGCATGTCTTTGGCGTCAAACTCAAAGTCAAGCCATGACCCACGAAACGGACGCACACTCGCAGAAAAAAGATGCTTTCCCGACACATGGGTACGCCCGCGATCATGGTCAAAAAACACGCCCGGAGACCGGTGCATCTGAGACACCACCACCCGCTCAACGCCGTTGATCACAAAGGTGGCATTTTTGGTCATGAGCGGAATATCGCCCATATAAACATCTTGCTCTTTGATAGATTCAATGGCGCGGTGACCTGTCTCTTCATCCACCGACCACACCACCAAACGAAAGGCTACACGCAGCGGCGCTGCATAAGTGGCGCCTTTCTTGCGCGCCTCACCTTCATCATATTTAGGCTCTTCAAGGACATAGTGGCTAAATTCTAGCTGCGCATGACCTGAAAAGCTTTTGACGGGGAAAAAATCTTGGAAAATGGCCTCAAGGCCCTCCCTCTTCCTTTTTTTTGGGTCCACATCTTTTTGCAAGAACCAGTCATAAGATTTTTTTTGCAATTCCACAAGATTGGGAAGAGAGGCAATTTCTTTGGCATGAGCAAAACTCAGCCGTGGGAGCGGAGAGGGCAACGACATTCCTTTTCCTTTGCTAAATAACACAAATGGCAGCCACACGCCGCCACGACACAACAACCCGGTGAACCCCTTGTTTTAAGACACAAAAGGCCGAAAAAACCCGTTCTGAAAAAGAGAGGGAATGTCTAAAAAGAGGTCGCATAGTTATCTATCTTAACGATTCTTTTTCATTTTTCAAGAAGGCCGTAAAGTAATTTGTATTTATTTTTTTGGAAAAAATCCATGCTTTTTTTCTGGGCGCATAATCAACCCCTTGAACGTCCATGACCTCCCAATTTAAGGTATCTGCACAATGCGCCAACTCACCCGGTGTTAAAAAAGCCTCCCAGGCATGGGTGCCTTTGGGAATCCACCCCAGCACATACTCCGCCAGCCCAATGGCCTTCACGGCTGATGCCACCGTGCGATTGAGGGTGGATAGCAAGCAGAGCCCTCCTGGTTTGAGAAGATCGTCAATATCAGACAAAAAGTCTAAAGGATCCTCGGTATGCTCAATCACCTCAAACGCCACAATAAGGTCAAACATGGGGCCCGGACGCTGTTTGCGATATGCGGCAAGAGACAGCGCGTGATACGTGAGATCGAGCCTTCCTTTTTCACCCCCCTCTTGGCCCTCAGACCTCGCACCAGCCTTTGCCCCAGCTTTTGCCACCGCTTTTGCCTCCTCTGCGGCCTGGTGCGCGCGCGCGGTATCCACGTTTTGAGGCAACGCATCAAGGCCTGTCACATGGGCACCTTGTCTGGCCAGCGGTTCCGCAAGCAACCCACCCCCAGTGCCAATATCAAGCACATGAAAGCCCTGAAGCCACGGACGCACCAGGCTCTTTTCCGGCCTCCCTTGATGACGCGCCCACATCGCGCGCAGCCAAGATAGCCGAAGCGGCGTCAGTGCGTGCAGCATGCCAAAGGGCCCTTTTTCATCCCACCACGCCTCCGCATGATCATGAAAGGTTTGCTCGCCAATAATTCTTGCCATGTGCCCTGTTTTCTGAGTAAAGTTAAGCAGCGTTATGGGGTCTCTTGTCCCCCTCACATACTATCACAAGAAACCATAAAAAGATGACGTCTTCAGAAAAAGCAAGTTTGGTGGTCAAAAAATTTGGAGGCACATCCTTGGGCACACTTGACAAGATCGCTCAGGCCGCTGACCATATTTTGTCTTTTGCCCAGCATAACCAGCCGCTTATTGTGGTCACCTCGGCCATGGGGGGCGTGACCGATCGATTGTCTGATCTGGCGATTCCTCACTTAGGTTGTGCCAGCGCCGAACACGATGCCCTCCTCACCTCTGGCGAGCATGCCGCCGCCGCCCTCATGGCGCTTTGTTTACAAAAAGCCGGGCGAAAAAGCCGCTCTTGGCAGGCGTGGCAAATTCCCATCGAAGCCACCACCGAGCATGGCGATGCGCGTATCACACATATCCACCTTGATGCGCTCCACGCGTTTATGGACCAGGGCGGCATCAGCGTTGTCACCGGCTTTCAAGGCATCACGAAGGAAAAGCGCGTGGCCTCTTTGGGGCGCGGCGGCTCAGACATCACGGCGCTCGCCCTAGCCGCATGGTTTAAACGCACGAAACGCTATCAAGAAACCTTATGTCATATACACACCGATGTAGAAGGCGTGTATACGGCCGACCCCCGCGATGTGCCGCAGGCCTGGCAATGCCCCGAGCTTGATTATGACACCATGCATCAGCTGTCTCAAAAAGGGGCGTATGTCTTGCATCCCCGCTCTGTAGATTATGCGCGCCAAGAAAACATCCCGATCTATGTCCGCCTCGACACCAGCACAAAACCCGGCACATGGGTGAGACGCACCTGCAAACAGCGCCCGCCCCTATTAATGGCCAAACAAAATGACTGGATGGCGCTCTACACCCCTGCCAGCACCTGCGCTTTCACCCAGCATCTTGCGCGCACGCATCCCCATGCCTGTGTGATGATGGAAAAAGAACAACACACCTTGATAACGCGGCCTTTATGGACACAAAACAAACATATGTTTTCCGCAAGCACCGCGCCTCAAGAACAAGCCTACAGCTTGCTTTCTTGTTTCATAGAAGGTAAAAAAGAGGTATGGCGCGTGTGCATGGATGACCTCCGCACGCGCAAAGATGTTTATATACGCGAGCCTATGAACGAAACCTGCAAACGTGGCCCGTTGTGGTCCCTCTTTTTGCCGACAGCCCAAGCGGCAGACACCATGGCCTCTTTGCATACACACGTCTATCCACACAAACAAGAAGAACACTCTGACATTTTGCCTCATGCTTGAGACCCTCTATCCTTTTCTTCACAATCACCCTCAGGCTTGGCGCACCCTGGCCTCCACATGGAAAAAGGGAACCGATTTTCTCGGCACACCCCTGGCCCTTTTGGGCGGCGCCATGACATGGGTTTCGGATGCGCCGCTTGTGGCGGCTATGTCGAATGCGGGGGCTTTTGGCGTGTTGGCCTCGGGCGCCATGTCTCCTTCTCAGCTGCAAAGCATGATTCAGCAAACCCAAGCGCGCACGACGCAGCCTTTCGGCGTCAACCTCATTTTGATGCATCCCAAACTTGAAGAAATGATCGACGTTTGCCAACAAGAACAGATTTCCCATGTGTTTTTTGCCGGCGGCCTTCCCACGCGCGAACATATGGACCGCGTGAGCGCCTATGGTGGTAAGCCCGTGGCCTTCGCGCCCACGGTGGCACTGGGAAAACGACTCGTACAGGCTGGTGCTGAGGCCCTCATCATTGAGGGCACAGAAGCTGGCGGGCACATTGGCCCTGTGTCGTCTTCGGTGTTGGCCCAAGAAATTTTGCCGACCATCACAGACGTGCCCGTCTTTGCCGCAGGCGGCATTGGCAGTGGGTCCATGGTGATGAGTTATCTCCACATGGGCGCTGCTGGGTGTCAGTTAGGCACGCGCCTTGTATGCGCCGAAGAATCCTCGGCCCACCCCAACTTCAAAAAAGCCTTTATTCGCGCCCATGCCCGAGATGCGGTGGTGTCGCAGCAGCTAGACCCCCGTTTTCCTGTGATTCCGGTGCGCGCCCTCAAAAACAAAGGGATGCAAGCGTTTATGGACAAACAAAAAGACGTCATCGCGCGTTTTGACAAGGGTGACATCACGCGCCAAGAAGGCCAGCTTGAGATTGAACATTTTTGGTCAGGCGCGCTCAGGCGCGCAGTGTGTGAAGGGGATGTGGAGCACGGCTCTCTCATGGCCGGCCAAAGCGTGGGCCAGGTGCGCGCCATCGAACCCTTAACAGACATTCTCGCCGCCCTCTTAACAGATATGCTGGCCGCCCTGGAGGCCCATCCGCCTCAGGCAGCCTAACCCTACGCGCAGCCTGCGTGCATCTACGCAAGAACCTCATGTAACATGCCGCCCTCTGGTCAGAGATGTGCGCGTTGTCTTTGTTTTTGTTGACAAATAGGCATAAATTCTTTGTCTTCGGAGCCGAACTCCTTGTATTTTTTGTTAAGAAGGATAGATCATGGTGCATTTGTATAACCATAGCTTAGAAACCGTTCGCGCCGGGCTGAGGAACACTTGCTTAAGGTTGGCGTAGGTCAGCGTGGCAAGCGCTGTGATGGCCGCACAGAGTTGGGGCATGAACGCCCCTGACAAAGAAGCTGGGCCTGAGCCATCAGCGCACGTTGCCCCCTCAGCGCAGGGTATATCACCGGCACAGGGTATATCACCGGCACAGGGTATATCACCGG
>NZ_JQAJ01000004.1:15816-40389 GCF_000742475.1 Candidatus Hepatobacter penaei
TGTCGCCCCACGTGTTAGGCGCTTCTTACGCCCACGAAGGCTGGCCAGCCTCTTTTGACCCACAAAGCTCAGCAGCGTCACTTTGGCCTTCCAGCCTCTCTGCCCCCGCCACTGAACATAGTGCACACTCTGTGTCTGTAGCCCCTGTGTATGTTCCAACGAAACAGCCATCCGAAGTCTCTTACCCTCCCTCTTTCGCAATACCTTCCGCCCCTCCCCCTCCTTATCCCGGTCATGATGTTGCTTCAGATCGTGATGATGAGCAGGAAGGAGCAAAGCCAACCGGTCTTAACCCGAAGCTGTCTGAATACTTTTCTCTAGCATACGAGGACATGGGAATTCACTTTATTAATGAAGTTGGCAAACGCTTTATTCCGGCAAAAAGAGCCACTAGCGGACATTGTGAATATCCGATCAAAACAAAGGGGGTGCCTTTGCTTTTTAAGCACAGACACATAAGCTCTCTTTTTATAGAGGATGAAAACCTTTTCTTAACAAAAGGCTGCTTAACAAAAGGCTGTCCTAAGAGGGTCTCAATTTTTAGTTTTTCCCTTAGGAGTCTATCGTGCCCAGAAGACGTTTTTTCATCCCAAGACGATACACTCCTTAAGACATACGTTCAGGAGCATGTTTTCTCAGAACGCGATTCTTGGCGCCGTAATAGAGATCAACACCCCTTTGATGTTAAGACTAGTGATATAGGGAATGTCATGATAACCCTCTGGCACTATGATGTAGGCATCATCGCTGCCAACAGGCCCCTTGTTTTCTCTGATCCTCTTTACCCTGGGGATGATGTTAAATCAATGGGGATTCATGAGTATGCAAACATCACATATCATATCCCTTTTTTGATGAACGAGGTTACTGGAGAAACCAGAAAACTTGAGGGCAATGTTTACGCTCTTTCACCCTGCTTGAGAAAAAGGGGACTCACCAAGGAAATCAAGGCAAAGATAGGTCTGTAGGCCCCGAAGGGGGGGCATGCATAGACAAACAGGCCCTCGATGCCACGGAGACGGGCGGCGAAGGCGCGCCCGTGGTCCCCAGCCTTACTGTCCTGTCTTGCCCCTTCACCTTGGGTGTCCGGCGCCTTACTGATATGCTGAACAGGAACGTCTTTAAGGCAACCGTATGCTGACGTGCAGATATGTTGGATAGAGATGCCTTTGGAGGCAGGCAATCGATCAGCGATTACAAGATGTGCTGAATGAACAGGCTTTGGGAGGGTGTGCACCACCCCTCAGGCATGGATGTGTGAAGCGTAAATGTTGTGGGCGCCCAGGCGCTGGCCATCCTAAGGCACGGCGGCGCGCCCCTTTTTTTGTGAACGTTTGGAGAAGGTTAGCGTTTTTTCTGACGCATGAAGGCCGGCATATCGTCTTCATCCACGGCCATGTCTTGGGCAGGTTCTGCCCCACCAGAAGAAGGCGCAGGCGCCACCGGCGCGTCAGGCACAGCCGCCTCTTTTTTGGCGCTTTGACGACGCATGCCCAACCGCTCCAGCAAACTAAACGCGCGACGCTTGGTTTGGGACGCTTCAGGCGCTTCTGAGGCGGCGCCTTCTTCGCCCTCATCTGAAGGCCACGATGGGGAGGGCTTGTCTGCTAAAAAGTCTTTGCCAGCCTGGCCCCGCTGGCTGTCTTGAAACGGGATCAACTCTGAAAACAGGTCATGACTGCGGCCCAATTCTTCTTTTTTGTTGATGGACGAAAGGCCAGGGCGCACCTCTTCAGGAAGCTCTTCAGGCGCTTCCACAGGTGACGGACCAAAAGCATACATACCCTCATCTTCGCGCGCAGAGGTGATGGGCGGGCGGCTGGCATCCACCGGCTCATAGGCGTCTTTGTCCTTGGCATCAATGCCTGTGGCCACCACGGCCACGCGCAGCTCACCATCCAGCGCCTCATCAAACGTGGCCCCAAAAATAATGTTGGCGTTGGGATCCACCTCTTCACGCACGCGATTGGCAGCTTCCTCCACCTCAATCAAGGTCATGTCAGGGCCGCCTGTGATATTAATCAGCACAGCGCGGGCGCCCTTCATGGTGATATCGCTGTCTAACAGTGGGCAAGAAATGGCCTGCTCAGCTGCATCAATGGCGCGCCGCTCACCACCGGCTTGCCCTGTGCCCATCATCGCTTTGCCCTTCATCTCACGCATCACAGCGCAAATATCAGCAAAGTCGAGATTGATGAGGCCGTGTTTGATCATCAAATCTGTAAATGTACGCACGCCTGAATAGAGCACATCATCCGCCATGGCAAACGCGTCAGAAAACGTGGTTTGCTCGGTCACCAGACGAAAGAGGTTTTGGTTGGGAATCACCAACAACGTGTCCACGCACTGGCGCATCACCTCAATGCCTTCTTCGGCCGTTTGCATGCGCTTGGACCCTTCAAAATGAAACGGTCGGGTCACCACACCCACCGTCAAAATCCCAGCCTCTTGCGCCGCTTTGGCAATCACAGGCGCGCCACCTGTGCCCGTACCACCACCCATGCCGGCTGTAACAAAAATCATGTTAGAGCCCTTCAGGTGAGACAACACCTCATCCAAACTTTCCTCAGCTGAGGCGCGCCCCACATCTGGACGCGAGCCTGCACCCAAGCCTTGTGTGATTTCTAGACCCAGCTGCACCCTCACCTCGGCCTGCGATTCTTTGAGGGCCTGAGCGTCTGTGTTACATACCACAAAATTGACACCCTTAAGACCTGAGCGAACCATGTTGTTCACAGCGTTCGAGCCAGCCCCGCCCACACCGACAACGGTTAACTTAGGTGTTAAATCTTTCCCGTCTTTCATGAGCGTTTCCCTACCCTATTCTTTATGATCGCACACACGGCAACAAACCCAATCGATTGCTTTTGCTATCCACACTATCACAAATTTTCTCTGAACCAAGACATGATTTTTCCTAAAAAAGATCTTGTGTCAAACGTGGGTAACCATGCCCCGGGCGCCAGCGTGTCTTTTTGCGCCTCCATAAACCGCAACGTGCCTTGCAGCACCGAAAAATCAGGCGTGGTGGGCGCTGTGCCTTCCCGATTTTCTTCCTCAGCCATGCGTACAGATTTGCCCCAAAGATTTTGAATGAGCTCTTTAAGGCCAGCCAGCTGGCTCCCCCCCCCTGTCAGCACGCATCGTTGCATCCAAAATCCTGGCTTCTTGTGCGCTTGAATTTTGTTTTGAACGCCTGTAAGCATGGTGTCCACACGGGGATAGATGATGTCAAACAGACGCTCTCGCGACACATGGGCCATGGCTGTGTGGGTTTTGGCTCTATGACCGGCAAAAGAGGTGAGCGACCCTTTGCCCGCAAAACAGTGCCCTTGCAACACCTTAACGCGCTCTGCCTCCGTCAACCCGCAGTCCAAGCCATAGGCCAAATCACGGGTGATGTGCTCACCGCCTTGATCAATATGATCCATAAACATAAGAACGCCAGCCTTATACCCACTCATGGTCACGGTGCCACCGCCCATGTCCAGCAACACGGTACCCAATTGCTTTTCATCTTCAGTCAAGCAGGCAAACCCCGCCATATAAGGAGCAGCCACAAATGCCATCACCTCTAAGCGCGCCCGTTGTACAGCAACCAACAGGTTTTGCATCCATGCTTTTTGCGCACACACCACCAAAAAACGACACCACAAGCGTTTGCCCATCATAGAACGCGGATTTTCAATGCCGCCCTGCCCATCGAGCGCATAGATCTGGGGAATGATGTGGATCACGTGTAGGGTTTGGCCATCGATCTTTGATTTGACGGTTTCTTGCAGCCTTTTGATGTCTTCATCCGTGACATAGGTGCCCAGAAGGGCAATGTCCACCTCCTCCACAGACGTTGCCAACATAGATGGCGGCAAAGACAACACCCCGTAACGCACCCGCTCTTTTGACTGTTTTTCAGCGGCCTCAATCACCGACGCCAAGCATGACGAAAGCGCCAACAGATCCACCACACGCCCTGCCCGATATCCTTTGGACTCTTGATAGTGGGTGCCCAAAACCTTAGCTTTCCCATCACCATCCACACGCACAATCCAGCAGGCAGTTTTGCTTGTGCCCACATCCAAGACAGCCATCGGCAACAGGCGAGATAAGCGAGGTTTCATAGCAACGACAAGACCAAACAGAGGATGTCCCCATCATAGTGCATCCTGAAGGCGAACAAAAGGGGGGTATAACCCTTATGGCCTCAAGAAGATCTCTCAGGAGAGGAGGGTACAAAGGGCGTCACCATCACCCGGTCTTCAATCCGTAGGTCGATGCTGGCCGCTTTCTCCAGCGGCATCTTGCGGGCCAAACGCCGCAAACGCGTCAGGGCCTTCGTCAACGATCCGTGAGGCAAGCGCAGGATGAGCCCATCTTTGAGATGCACATCCCACCGACCCGAAGGCAGGTGGTGCAGCACGTGCACTTTCTTAGCAAGTGCAGGATCTGCCCGTTGCAACGATTGCCAAAAGGCAAACCCATGGCGCGGCGCCTCTTTTCCCACAAGCAGCACGAAGGATTGCCCCACAGGCAGCGGCGCATGAATCACCCGGCCTTGTGTGTCCAGAAGATGAAGGGCACTTCGTCGTTGCCACAGGGCAAACGGCACACGCTCTTGCACATGGATCATAATTTTTTCTGGAAAGGTGCGTTTCACGTCCACCGCTGCCACCCAAGGCAAGCGCGCAATGTTTTCCCGCACCTGCGCCAGATCCACAGACCACAGATCTTGCCCTAACCGCACGCCGCCGGCCCGCAACACGTCTTGCTTTGAGGTGTAGCCCAACCCCTTGATATCCAGCATCTTTATCACAAAATGGTGAGACGCAACGTGTCCAGCCCCTTGCGAAAGCTGATCCACCCAAAAGCGCCCGCATAAAAAACAAAGCGCGCCCAGTAAACAGGCCACACAGCCCGCGCCCCACAAACGGGCCACCAACAATGGACAAAGAGAAGCAGCTATTGGCATCGCGCTAGGCCCTTAACGCTTGGTCAAGCAAAAAGGTGATAACCTCTTCATATGACCACCCATAGACACGCGCAATGTCGGGCACAAGGGATATATCCGTAAACCCGGGCTGAGTGTTGGTTTCAAGGAAAAACACTTGATAGCCCACCGCGGCCTCGGGGTTATAGCGAAAATCTGTGCGCGTAATGCCCCGGCACCCCAGTGTGTGATGGGCACGCTCGGCCCAGGCATACATCACCTCTAACACCTCTGTGGGCACATCGGGGGGAATGATGTGCTGGGTCATGCCAGCAGTATATTTAGCTTCATAATCAAAAATGGGCCCCGGAAAACACAGCTCCACAGCACCCATGGCCTGCCCCGCAAACACGGCCACCTGAATCTCACGCCCGGGGATATAATCTTCCACCAGCACCTGCGGCCCAAATGACCACGACGACACAACGTTTTGCTTGTCTTGCGCCTTCTCCACCAAAAAAACCCCCACACTCGAGCCCTCCCCCAAAGGCTTGACCACATGGGGATAGGGCCAATCACACGCCGCATAGTCATCAAGCGAGAGCGTGCGCCCCGGCGGGCACATCACCCCTACCTCTTGCATCAAAAGGCGCGACAGCCCTTTATGCATGGCCACCACAGAAGCAGACACCCCTGAGAAAGTGTAGGGAATGCCCACAAGGGTTAACACGCCCTGCAGTGTGCCATCTTCCACCTCAAGGCCATGCAGGATATTAAAAATGATCTCAGGGCCCCGCCCCCCAAAGCTTTGCTCAATGCCCTCTAAAATAGCGCGCACATGACGCGGCGGATCTAAAGCCTCCACCTCATGGCCCAGGTTTCTAAGGGCCGTCTGTACGCCCTTTCCGCTGGCTAAGGACACCTCACGCTCAGAGGACCATCCCCCCTGAAGCACCAGCACACGAAAAGACCGATCAAGCACAGCTTTGGCAATGGTGCGCGGCGGCGTTAACGGTTGACTCATACGTGGCTCCCCAAACGAACGATTTCCCATGTTAACGCAACACCCGATGTTTTCTGAACCGCTTTTCTCACGTTTTCTCCCAACGCTTCAAGGTCACACGCCCGGGCGCCGCCTTTGTTGATCATAAAATTGCAATGATGGTGCGACATCTCGGCCTGCCCCACCTGGGCGCCGCGCATACCTGCCTTGTCAATCAGCTCCCACGCTTTCTGGGGCAACGGGTTTTTAAACGTGCTGCCGCCCGTGCGCCCCGAAGGCTGGGATGACCGTCTTTGGGCCGACAGGCCATCAATCACCTGGCGAATCTCTTCAGGCGGTTGGGGAGACACCTTAACCTGCCCGCTTAAAAAAAGAGTGCCCTCTGGCAACCCACACTGGCGATAGGCAAACCCCAGGTCAGCCGCCGGCAAGCGATGAATCTCCCCCTCAGGTGTCATGATGGTGGCCGAAACCAACACGTGGGCGATATCGCTTCCAAACGCGCCTGCATTCATGCGCAACGCCCCACCAAGGGTGCCTGGGATCGTATAAAGAAACTCAAGGCCGCCCAGGCCTTTCTCACACGCCACCTTGGCCAGCTTTTTATCCAGCACCTTGGCCCCTGCTTCCAACCTGTCAGGGGCGGGCTGTGTAATGGTGCCACAATCGGGGGGCAAAAAAAGCACGCACCCCTTCAAGCGACCATCACGAATCAACACGTTCGAGCCCGCACCCAAGGGAATATAGGGCCCAGGCACAGGCTTGGCCTTCATAAATGCTTGCAAGCCTTGGATAGAGGCGGGCTCAAAGACATAATCCGCCATGCCGCCCACACGAAACCACGTAAAGGGCGCCAAGGGCACATGGCGCCTCAGCCGGCCCCACGCTTCGGGCACAAGGGGGGTGCTGCCAACCTCAAAATCGGTGGTGTCATCGGTGGTGTTGATCACGTTGACGCCTCTCTCTTCCCCACGTTTTTCGGCCCTGCTTGCCTGAAACCGTAAAAGACATCGTGGCGTTTGTCAATTTATGCCCCCCTGCTTAGCTACGCCCTTGATACGCCCCTCATGGGCCTTGGGGAGCTACCACAATCCTAAGCGCTGCTGCACCACCGCCCCCGCCTGATTCTCTGTGCATACGTGAAAAACCCTTTGTTTTTGTTGGCATTTTGTCAAAAATGGTTTATTTAGATAATAAATATCACATCACTCATGGTTATTTTATGATGACAAGATTTTTACGCACAACTGCCCTCCTGACCTTAGGCGTGGCCTTGGAAAGCGCACGCCCCCTTTATGCACCCCAGCATCCGTGGTTGCATGATCAAGGGGTAGATTCTCAAGGCAGGGTGTATCGCCGCGACTTTGGTTCTTCCTTAGGGGAGCCAGCAACGCCTGCAGCGCTGTCTCCAGCGGCACTCAGGCCAATCGTTTGGTCTACAGATGGCCAACAGTCTGCCCCAAGCGATGCGCCTCCTGCCTACGTGCCCCGGTTTACGCAATAGATCCTACCCACGGATGCGCCTCCGCCCTATACACTCTCATTCCTGGGCAGGCTCATAAACACCCAACAACCCTGTGAGCTCACCATACAAACATATTCAAAGCGCAGGACCCTCATGTTGTCACCATCCCAAAATGAACAAGACAGTTCAAAAAATCTTGTCTGCCGCATCAGTGGCACAGATGCTTTGTGCGATGGGGGATGGAGGACAGAATTGGACACAGCGCAACACGCTGAGCTGCATGAAGCGCCCATAGATGACATGTTTGCAGCATTGACCACATGGTGTGAAGACAAAATATGTGGCGGAGAAAAGCTATATAGCCCCTTAGACGGGGAGAGAGATTATCTTCTCTATCTATCTGCGCCCCCCGGGAGCCAGGAATTATCAGACACGCTGCCCCCGGTTGAGGATCTGAAAAGCGATCTCATCACCGCGCTGTATGTGCATGAGCTGGACGTTTCTGCAGACTGGCTTGCCGCACTTTGTGACGTGATGCCTTCGTTAAAAACGTTGGCCACAAAAGAAGGGCGCCTGCCAGAAAGTCCTTTCCTTGACGCAGGTCACGCAGAGGTGTTCAAAAAGATCACCTTTTATCACACGTGTGAATGGTATCAGCTTTTGAACACACAAGCCTATAGGCTAGCACAAGCTGAGCAAGCCGGCACAGGCCCAGACGCTAAGGACGGCACCGCAAGCTAAGGGCTAGTAAACCCGCTTTTCTGGCGGGATGGGCGCGATGTCTTGAGAGGCGGGCGCCATCACCACGGGGCGCTTTTTAAACACCACGCGTCCCGCCACAAGCGGCACATCGAGCGCACAGTCTTGCCAGGGTTTATGTTTAGCCTTCGACGGGGCGAGCTGCGCCAAGGTGTGAGAAGGGGCATCATCACAGCGTTTGGGAAAGTCGGCCCGCGCGTGGGCGCCGCGGCTTTCTTGGCGATGCAACGCACTCTCAAGGGTGACGCGCGCCTGCAGCATCAGGTTATAGAGCTCGAGCAAATCCACAAGGTCGGTGTTCCAGATGAGCGATGTGTCGGTCAGCCCAATTTTGGGTAACAGATCCGCCACATGCTTAAGCGCCAACACACCTTTTTCTAGCGACTCTTTTGTGCGAAATACTGCGCCATATTCTTGCATCACCGATTGCATGCGCGCGCGCACATCGGCCACCTTCAGGGGGCCTTGTTGGCCTAAGCATCCATAAAAGCGATCCACGAGGGTGTCAAGGTCGGCCGCTTCGCTTGGGGGTACAGGCGTTTTGGGGGCCAAGGCGCCGATCAGAAAGTCAGAGGCGGCTTTGCCAAAGACAATCAAGTCAAGAAGCGAGTTGGTGCCCAGACGGTTGGCGCCATGCACAGAAATACACCCCGCTTCCCCCAAGGCCATAAGCCCCTGAATCACTTTGGGTTTTTGGGTCGCCGTAACGTCTATGACCTGACCATGAAGGGTGGTGGGGATGCCGCCCATGTTATAGTGAACGGTGGGGCACACAGGAATAGGCGCCGTGCGAGCATCGATGCCGGCGAAAATGCGCGCCGTTTCTAAAATGCCGGGCAACCGTGTCTCCAGCACATGGGGGTCGAGATGCTCCAGATGAAGCCAAACATGATCTTTTTGAGGACCCACGCCGCGACCTTCCGCCACCTCTTGCGCAATGGCCCGGCTCACCACATCGCGTGAGGCTAAATCCATGGCCTTGGGGGCATAGCGCATCATAAAACGCTCACCTTCCCCATTGGTGAGATAACCACCCTCGCCGCGGGCCCCTTCAGAAATCAAGCACCCCGCCCCATAAATACCTGTGGGGTGGAATTGGACAAATTCCATATCTTGCAGCGGCAACCCAGCCCTGAGCACCATGCCGCCCCCGTCCCCCGTGCATGTATAGGCCGACGTGGCCGAGGCATAGGCGCGACCATACCCACCCGTGGCTAACACAGTGTAGTGCGACGCAAAGGCATGCAGGTCGCCCGTCTCCAAACACCACGCCAACACCCCCCCACACGCAGGGCTTGCCTTTTCCTTGTGCATGATGAGATCCAGGGCAAAATATTCCACAAAGAACTGGACGCCATATTTCAGGCACTGTTGATAGAGGGTATGCAAAATGGCGTGACCTGTGCGATCTGCGGCGGCGCAAGCGCGTTTGGCCATGGCCTTACCGCGCCCCACAGTGTGCCCCCCGAAAGGGCGTTGATAAATGGTGCCGGCCTGGGTCCGCGAAAAGGGCACACCCATGTGCTCGAGCTCAATCACGGCCTCCTTGGCATGACGACACATATATTCAATGGCGTCTTGGTCGCCCAACCAATCACTACCTTTGACGGTGTCGTACATGTGATCTTGCCACGTATCCCCATCGCCCATGTTATCCAAAGCAGCACTGATGCCCCCTTGGGCGGCGGTTGTATGGCTGCGGGTGGGAAACACCTTGGTCACGCATGCCACACGCAGACCCGCGCGGGCCAAAGACAAAGCACTGCGCAGCCCTGCCCCGCCGGCGCCCACAATGACCACATCAACCGTGTGATGAATAAGAGATTTTCTGGTCATAAAAACGCCGTGATGGAGAGAATTTTTAAACAGGCCCCACCCCCCATGACCAGGCAGAGAAGACGTACGCACCAAATCAGACCAAAGCGCACATAAGGGTGGTGCACATAATCTTCAATGATCACCTCCATTGCCATCATGGCGTGAAGCACAAGGCACGCGGTGAAAAACAGCAACAGATAACCATCACTTGCCCTCAGCACATAGACATGGGAAAGCACATTGGGCGGAAACCCCCCCATCAACACGCGCACCAAAAAAAGTACACACGCCCCCAAAAAGGCAATAGAGAGATAGTGTTTCCACACCCACCGTTTCGTGCTGAGCTTATCAGAACTCATACCATAGATACCCCGCAACATATGCGCTTATCAAGACCCACACCACAATCATCGCCCATCCCCACACGGCGATGGCATTCAGGCTAAACCCTATCCCAAGGTCTAAAAGGATATGACGCACCACGCCCAGCATGTGGTATAAAACGATCACAAACACAAACCACAACAGCCAAATCCCCGGAAAAAACAGGACCTCATAAGGCAACACGTAATCTGTGCACAGTGCCCATGACCACCCCAGGGCCAAAACAAAAAGGAAAACTTCCGACGCGCGGTGAGTGATGGAAAGAAAAGACGTCAGCTGCAGTTTATAAATCTGCAAATGAGGTGACAGAGGGCGATGCGTCTTATGCACAACACCTCCCCCCTGGCCATTCACGCCCTTGATGATCTTGTGGTGCTACCCAGATCCAGCTCATCCACCCGCTCACCCTTGCGCTCCCAGGCCATTTGTCTCATCCAAGCAGTCTAAAGAAAACACAACCGCTTATCAAGCACAGACCTCAGGCATCGTCACATGTATCCTCCTTATAAAGACGACCAATTTCTGATATCATCCACGCCCGGATGCTGGCATTGGCAAAAAACAACCCAACCGTACCCGCCACGGCCACCACTGGATAAAGATTATGCTTCACTTTGAAAAAGTTCATCAGCGACAGATGTAGATAATCTTTATTGGCGTTCAACCAACCGGCAAAACTTTGAATGCTCAATTTGTATTCAATCTGATCCAGGTGGGGTAACACCGAAAAATCCTTGACATTGCTAAAAGCTGTATCATTAATGCGGATAAAGCGAAGCTGTTGAAGGTTGGAGAGAACCGCCGAATCGTTGATGTTGGACCCACTTAAATCAAGCCACTCAAGTGCCACAAATTTATTGGACCAACACAACCGCTCATCCCACCCTGTGACGGCATCCAGGGTTTTGCTAATCTGAGCTTGTAGCAACGACTCAAAAAAATTCGATGTCACAGGCATACCGGCAAAATCGATGGCCGTTAAGTGATTGGGACCAAAAAACTCAACCTGCACATAACGACTTTTACACGGAATGGTGGCAAAAATTTTCTGTGTCCGCTCTTCAAGTTTAGAGGCAATGCCGCTGTTATCAAACAAAAGGGGATGGTGGTCTGCGGGGATAGGTGTCTCCCCATCAATGATCTTGGAAAACAACGGGCCACAAAGCACCTTGCGAGGCGTAATTTCCGCATTAAGTCCTGGGTATAAATGCGTAACAGCCTCATAGCTTGACACATACAGTTTGGGGTCATAGGAAAGTTTTAAGAAACTTAGCGCCTGAAAATTTTTAAAACACAAGACCTCTTCGTCATCTAAGGGCAGGGCGCCCTTGTTATCAATCCAAAGATGTGTCGCATGTTCAAACAGGGGAAAAAGGGCATGAGACACGGGATATCCAAGGTCATAGAGCTCAACAGTCCGTACATGTTGCCAAAAACGTTTCTGTAAAAAATCACTTGAAAACACCCATCGTGGCTGCGACCGCTCACCATATTTTTGAATCAGGGACAACCAATCCGTGGCAGGCACCTCTGCAGGCGTTTTTGAGACGCCAGAACACATATCAGGAATATCTCTCACCATAGAACTTGGCAGAAACATCTGGGGGTGAGGTAACCCTGACACCACAGAAAGACGTTTTTTCGTCAGTCGACCCGCACCACCTGAAGCTGCGCTTGGATAACTCTTTGTGGATGATGTGCGTCTTTGAAAAAGAGTGGCCGCCCTCGAGAGAAAGTTTCTCTTACGATAGTCCGGGATAAGGCAGGGTCTGGAAGGCTGCCTCTCTCCCCTAAAAGAAGATGTGCGAGAGCAGGAAGAAGTATTGTCAATATCAGGCTCGTCAGGGATGGTGATTGCCACCGACTCTCGAGATTTTTCCAGAGTTTGATCCCCATCTTCTTTTGCTAGCTGTGTCTTGCTTGTAAGCGCACACGCCTCATCTAAGAAGGCTTCCTCTTCATCATCTTCAAGGATGGGAGAACACGAATGCAGCCTCTCTTGACGTGAAAGTTGTGCCGTTCTTAACAAAGGGTGATGTGGTTTCTGGTGCTGGATGCAAGGAGAATCCGGCGGCCTTATCAGCATATCGTCACGTAATTCCCGAAAAAGACGACAGATATTCGTCTTTTGCGTGGTCTCTATGAAGACATCGCGCGTTTTGCGAAAAAGGTTCATTTTATTCTCAATGCGGTCCACCGTATCCTGATTATCCACCGTCAGCCTGATCCAAGAAATATCTGAATGCTCTTTCAGGACGAAAGACATTTTTTCAAAAAGGGTGCGTGTCGATTCATACTCACCCCACACAATGCATGAAATCTTCACGTCAAAATCAGGGTGATGGTGTTCCTCACAAAGCCGCCGCCGAGCACGCATGGCATCATCGCCGTTGTGGGTGCAGATAATCATATTCAAGATAGGTTCATCGGGGTTTGGAAGCTCAAACCGATCACGCGTGGCGAAAGCATTTTGAACCGCCAGCATGAAGGAAAAAAAGAAAAACAATTGCACTTTTAAGCTGTTTTTTTTCATAAGACATCACCTTTCTGTTTCCATGTGTAGCCAAGGTTATGTGTAAAAAAGATGCTTTTTTAAATTGTTTTTAGTTAAATATTTAAATAAATTAAGCAAAAATTTTAAATTAAAGGTACCTATGTAGGCGAAGCTATGCATCCTCGATGCGTATGAAAACGATCTGCAAAAAAAAGAATGACCGCACGTCAGGAAAGAAACGCGCCACACACATAAGCAGGGTGCCCTGATTATTAGCCTCATTGTTTTAAGTCTTTCTGATGCTCACGGCGCCCTATGTAAACGACACTTATTTATAAGTGTGAGATGCCATCACGGCGCGAAAGCTCTTGTGTGAATCATCCCCATCACTTTTTTCAAAACCCTGCTAAGAAGCCTTGCTCTAGCCAGCCTTTGAAAGTGCAGCACCCCGATCTGATGTTTCCTTTTGACGCAGACGAGAACTTGATGATACAAGATCTTAATGGATGTTCTTTCTGTTGCTGATGCCTCAAGATTGTTCTGCCAGTATTGTGATTTTGGCTGCGGGGCAGAGTCGGCGCTTTTTATCTAAAAAAAGTAAGGTACTGCATCCACTCAGCGGTGCGGCCCTTTTACAACACAGCCTCGATACCGCCACCGCCTGGGACCCGTTAGAGATTGTGGTGGTGGCCTCACCCCTCCTGGCTCAAGATTCTTCGTTTTCAAAGCTTATCAAGGCCTACCCCCATGCGCGCGTGGCCATACAACACAAGCCTCGCGGTACGGCCGATGCCCTGAGGTGTGCTTTTGAGGAGGCCCCGCCTTTGGGTAAATCGGTGATGGTGCTGCTGGGGGATGTGCCTTTGCTCACCGCTTCAACGCTCAAGTCATGTCAAGACCATGCCCATACTCATCAAGCCGACATATGCGTCATGACGCTCACCCCAGAAGACCCCACAGGCTATGGCCGTTGCATTGTGGATGACCAAGAAAGACTTGTGCGCATTGTGGAAGACAAAGACGCTACCCCTGATGAGCGCACAGTGTCTCTGTGTAATAGCGGTATTTGGTGGATGACGTCAGATGTTCTCTCTCGTGTCAAAAAACTGGCGCCCTCCCCCACCACTGGTGAGCTTTACCTGACAGATGTGGTTCAACATGCTTCTGTTGAGGGCAAAATCTGCACTTTTTTTGCAGGACCTCACGATGAATTATTGGGCATCAACACGCGGGCCGACTTGATGAACGCAGAACATCTTTCTCAGCAACGTCTTAGACACAAAGCACTTGCGCAAGGCGTGACGCTTTATGACATGGCCACCACATTTTTCTCTTATGACACATGTGTGGCCGCTGATGTCACGATTGAGCCGTTTGTCTTTATAGGGCCGGGCGTCACCCTTGACGAAGGAGTGACGGTGCATGCCCACACCGTGATCAGCCATGCTCATATTCAAAAGAACGCCTCTGTGGGGCCTTTTGCCTCGATTTCTCAGCAAACGGTGCTTGAAGAATCTGCCGTGCTGGGAAGTTTTGTGGAAGGAAAACGCCTGCATATGAAAAAAGGGGCCAAGGCCAAGCACCTCAGTTATCTGGGCGACGCTGTGGTGGGCGAACACGTTAACGTGGGCGCAGGGTGTGTCACGTGCAATTATGACGGCACACATAAACACACCACCACCATTGGGTCTCACACTTTTGTTGGGGCTAACACCTCCCTCATCGCACCGTTGGTGATTGGAGAGCACAGTGTGGTGGGCGCCGGCAGTGTCATCACAGACGATGTGCCGACCAAAAACCTTGCCTTAGGGCGTGGCCGCCAAGTAAATAAACAAAAATGAACAATGTGAAGGAAGAACGCCTGCCATGTGTGGTATTTTAGGTATTGTCAGCAAGAGCACGGTTGCCCACAAACTGCTTCAAGGGCTTCACCGACTTGAATATCGGGGATATGACTCGGCCGGTATGGCTTTTTGGGCGCCTGAAGGACTTGTACGTGTCCGCGCCATTGGCCGCGTCGGCAGCCTTGAAGAGACATGGAAACAAAACCCCTTGGATAGTTCCGCAGGCATTGCCCACACAAGGTGGGCCACCCACGGTGACGTCACCTTGGCCAACACCCATCCTCACGGCAATGCGCGAGTGTGCATCATTCAAAATGGCATTGTCGAAAATATGGCGCAGCTCAAAGAAGAGGCCAAAGAATGGGGCGCAACCTTCACCACCACCAGTGACGCCGAACTTTTTGCGCTCTATCTTGATCGTGCCTTCACGCAAACCCCACCCACCCACGACACCGTTTCGCACCAAGTCCGACAAGCCCTTGCCTCATTTGAAGGGTCTTTTGCCATTGTGGTGATAGCGCATGGTCTTAAAGACACGCTGGTGGCCCTGAGGCAAGGCAACAGCCCCCTCGCTGTGGGGCGAAGTCAAGACCAGATGTCGTGCGGTTCTGATGCTGTCGCACTCTCTGGTGTGGCAGACGAGATTGCTTATTTAGAAGACGGCGACATAGCCGTTCTCACCCCTGCGCGCGTAACCATCACCAGCAAAGCAGGTTCGAAAAACCCTGTTTGGGAAGAAAACACCGTCAAACCCGAATCGTTTCACAAAGGTGACCATGCACACTTTATGCACAAGGAAATGCATGAGCAGTATCAAATGTTGAAAAATCTCAGCGCACATATGGATGATATCTCTGGGCACTCTTACGAAGCGACGCTGTGGCGCGCGCTTCCTTTTGTCCGTGTTGCTGCCTGCGGCACGGCCCTTTATGCAGCCCACATGGCTGCTTTTTGGTTTGAAACATGGGCAGCGCTGCCCACCATTGTGGATATTGCCTCAGAGGTACGTCAAAAAATTGTGCATGGCCAAGACAAGGGCTTATCTCTTTTTATCTCACAATCCGGTGAAACAGCGGACACCCTGGCAGCATTACGGCATGCACAAGAACATGGGCAACACACCCTGGCTGTTTTGAATGTCCCGCAAACCAGTATGAGCCGTCTGGCCGATAAAACTATCCTCACCTATGCCGGCCCAGAAGTGGGCGTGGCTTCTACCAAGGCTTTTGTGGCTCAATTATGGGCCCTGATGCATCTGGCCTTTGACGCCGGGGTGAAGCGGGGGATCCTCGACAAGGACCACGCTGATAAGCTGCGCCAAACCATGAAGACGTTGCCTGAGGCCATCCACCAAACCCTGGCCTGTGAGGCGGATATTCAAGAAAAAGCCAAGAGGTTGGTGACGGCACGTTCTGTATTATATCTGGGGCGCGGACCGTTTTACCCCCTGGCCCTTGAGGGTGCGTTGAAGCTCAAAGAAATTTCCTATATCCACGCTGAAGGCTATGCAGCAGGTGAAATCAAGCATGGCCCCATTGCCATGATTGAGCCAGGCATTCCTGTGGTGATACTGGCACCCTCAGGCGCCTTTTTAGAAAAAACCATCTCAGCCATTCACGAGTTGTCTGCCCGTGGCGCCGATATCCTCATCCTCACCGACCCCCACGGCAAGAAGGCCCTTGAGGCCACCAAGCAAAAAGCCATCATCGTGCTTCCCGACGTGCCCGAGATGCTCACCCCCTTTACACAAACCGTGGCATTGCAATTGCTTGCCTATCATGTGGCCTGCCTGAGAGGGCAAGACGTGGATCGCCCCCGCAATTTGGCCAAATCTGTCACGGTGGAATAGGCCAGTTTCACAGGCATGCCTATGGACGACACACCCCCTCTTCCCATGCGCTGCCCGTTATAGGCACAACCTCACACCGGCGCAGGCTCTTTCCCCTTGATCTCACACAAGCTAGGTAAACGGTCCAACACCTGTTGTTTGGGCGCAAAAAATTTTGCCTCAGCCTCTTCTCTGGCCTGTTCGAACAAACGCTGCGCCCGGGCGTGTCGATAAGCATCACTGCTGCGCACATCACCCACAAAGGAGTCCCAGACCTTTTTGTGCTCAGCCATCAGAGTTTCCACCTCGCGGGCCTCTTTTTTCAATTTTTCACAGGCAAGTTTCACCTTCACACGCAACCCGTCACGCTCGTTCATCACATCACTTTTTTGATCATGTTTTCTCTTATCTCGAGGCAAAAGATCCAGCCTGTCTTGCATATGTCCTGCCCTGATCTCGGCACCGTCCAGCAATCGGCGCATCACAAGCGCTTCTCCAAACCCTGACATAAAACGGGTAAAGGCTTTATCCAGGGCAAGGCTAGGCTGGCCATGAATCAGCGTGAATAGATAAAGATCCACATAACGCTGCCAGGCTTGTCTGTCCGTGTTGCTTTTCATATGCCGCGCTGTCCATGGCCCCGGCTCATAACGTCGATAATCAGGAAGCGTCTTCTCTTCATAAAGCGATGAAAGCGCTTGTCCATACGCCTTCTCGCCCAAAGATAGAGACGCCTTGAGAGGTTCCCCAGAAAGCGGCGCCCCTTGAGATGCATGGCACACCACCGCGGCCACCGCCACCAACCCCGCCAGGGCAACACACACACACAAAGCTCTTTTTATGCTCACCACACTCATACCACGCACACTCACATACCCCCTGTTAATTTTGCCTTTATAAGACAAATTTTTGATGAACAGACGGGGACAAGGGCATGCCTTTTTTCTTTTTGATCCCTTGATTTTTTAGGCGCAAAGGCTTTACGCCCTGTCTGAAAATTGGTTACCCTAAAGCGTGTGCCCGCTTGGTGGAACCGGTAGACACAACAGACTTAAAATCTGTCGGCCTTTGGCTGTGCCAGTTCGAGTCTGGCAGCGGGCACCACCTTGGCGCACCTAAATCCACCGTCTTAGACCTTCTTCATGTGTGCGCCAGATGCAGAGAACCTGGGCGCCCATCTTATGCTGGCCATTGGGGAATGACTATTTCAGGGGTGACGATGCGTCAGAGTGGCTAAAATACACAAAGTTTTCTTTGGCGTGCAAAAAAGCGTCCTGTGCCTTCCATAAATCTTTGAGTGAATCATACAAACTGTGCGCCACAGAAGCACCCTTCATTTTGAGAGCCTGCGTCTTGTTTCCCCCCTGATGCGCGTGATCGTTTGCCTTATGCCCGCCAGCTTTAAGATCATGCTTAAGCAAAGCTTGGGCAGATTGAATATACGCCGCCATCTTTTTCTGCCAAACCACAACCTGCCCCCGCATGTGCTTAAGATGGACAACGGTCCGTTTCAGCTCTTCTTCTGCTGCCTTTGTCTCCGAGGTATCGTTGGCACCCACCCAGCCAACAAAACTCATCACCATGATTCCCAAAGCCATGATTGACAAACCTGCCCCTGGTGTCCTTCGTATGCATTTCATAGATCCTCCTTGCTCACAGTCTTGGCCCATAATGTACCAAGGGCCCTTTTTTATGATTGGCTTGCGCCGGGTTTGACATTTTTGGACGTGCGATTGGCACTTTGTATATCTTTTTGCCATGCTTTATCCAGCTTATTTAGGGCGTCAATATCTTCATGAAGCATACGCCGAATATCCTCGGTTTCCTTAAGCGCATTGCTAACATCCTGTGCAAGGCTGGGCTTTGTGGTCCGCACGGCTTGTAAGGTCTTCTGGCGCTTTAAGGTATCATCGTGCGCACTTATCAGCAGGGCTTTCACCTTCTGGATCTCTTGACGCGCTAAGTTAAGAGACGCCCGTTCTTCAGATAATGAAGCAGTTGCTTTGTGGGAAACACGCCGCTCCTGAGAGGCTTTGGTTGTTATAGGCACGGCCCGAGGTTGAGATGGGGATGAAGGCGCTGCCATGGGCGCATGTTGACCTGATTTGACCTTACGGCCCCCCTTTTCTGCCAAAGCCTTCGTGGGAGGGGTAGACACACCCACACGTGAAGATGAACCGGATCTTGCTGAAGGCGTAACCGCCAGAGTGTGGTGATCTTGCTGCATGTTGTGCCCGCTCTGCCCCTTGGGCTTGGTCGTGTGATGCCCGATGTTCCACTTCCCGGAGACCTGCGCGCTTGTATGCACCCCAGGCGTTTTTGCCACAGGATTTGCGACAGGAGTTTTTTGATTGGCGCCATAAACAGGCGGCAAAAACCCCATACACAACCACAACATCCACACCTGGCTTATCCACTTCATACCCTGCCTCATTTTTCTATGACAACATAAATTTTATCTAAAAAAGACATTAATAAGCAAGATGTATCTAGATTTTTTTAATAGCTGCTTGGTGCCTCTTTTGCTACCTTACTGTCTGCCGGCGTTTCGATCTTGTCTTGCGAAAGTGACGGTGTGTTGTCATCGCTTAGAACTGAAGGGACATCTAAGGCCACGTTTCGTGAAGATAGCTGCTTTTTTTCCATAAAACCTGAAGCATCCTCCCCTACCCCCACCTCTTCTGAGGTATCTGATGTGCTACCCGGGGACACGCGCCGCAGTTCAGCAAATACCGTTTCCTCAGCTTTGGGAAGTGCTGTTTGCGGGAGCACATCTTCTTGATCTGCGGATGACCTTTCGTCCGCATCTGGGGGTGACGATGCACGTTCACCAGCGAGCAAATACCTTTCCTCTTCAGATGAAGAAGAGAGCTCATCATCTGCATGATACGGCGTTGCTGATGCTTGGTGCGATACCGTCAGAGAGACCTCTTCTGGGGCGCCAGTATGAGTCACCACAGTCACAGAGAGATGAGAGGATAACCCTTCACCTTCACGCAAACCAGGGAGACGTTCTTCTTGTCCAACAGCGGCGGGTGCCCGACGTTCATATGTCTCCTGCGCGTCTGAGGGGGCAGGGTCCCAAGGCAAACAATAAGACATTAAGCTGCTGTGATGAAACCGTGCCCACAACCGCTGCCACCATGATCCCTCCTCCTGCACAGACACCGGCGAACCCTCAGCTGAACCCATGGGTGGGAGGGGCGCATCTTCCTCAGGGGGATGCAGCTCACCGGTTGGCACGTAATGGGCATGCAGCTCGAGATCTAGGCGTGGGGGCACTGTCAAGTGACAGGAGCACGGAGAAATACGGGCCAGACAGTCCATTTTTTCGGTATCGGTCATATTATCTGGCCTGCTCTCTAGCATATGGCCTGACCTATGCGCTGATGATGAGGGCGCGGGCCCATCGCCCGCCGACGGGGAAACAAAATGCTGTCCTTCCTCGCACCACACCAACGACCCTTGCGACGTCACCCGCACATCCAAGGTCTCCCCACTGGTGGAGACCTCTGACGCTTCCATACCCACCGTCACATCTGTCACCAACACACATATTGCCCCCATACAGGCACCTTTTATCATGCGTATCACCATAATGTGAAAGCTCCCACCATTATGTCCTGTTTTTTCTCTCAAGAGGTGCGGCCCAGCCACGTGCATGCTGAAAAACCTATAAAAGATATTTTTACCCTGAGATCCTGCCATAATTTTCTTAAGATATTATTTTAAGACATTTTTTTATATAAAAGAATGCATTAGGGCACAAAATAATATCTCAGTAAGATTTTTTGGGCAGCTTTCTTTTTTTCACAGGCTGTGCCGGAGATAACATGGGTTGTGCGGGTGATAACAGGGGCTGTGCGGGTGACAGCGCCTGCTTCGCCTTCTTGACTTCAAGAGGTTGCGCCGGGGATAACAGGGGCTGTGCAGGTGATAACATAGGCTGTGCGGAAGACGTTTTTCGCCTTTCGTCTAATCCTTTTCGATAACCAGTTTTATACCCATGATTGTAATGTGTTAAAGCGGTTTTATTTCCCCTGGTTGCGGGCTTCAGGGTAGCTCCCCCAACCCCGTCTTGATATCCCTTTTTCCTTCCCTCGTCATAAGTCAGCACCTTGGGCGCATCCTTTTCAAAGGATATATCTTTTTCGGGCAGGGCCCATACTTTTGAACTCAACACCGTCACACTGGCGGCACACACCATCATCCATACTCTTAACTTCATACCTCACACTCCTTAACCTTGACATCCTAAAAAAAACACACCTACACCCGCAGCCAACACACACAATCAGCGACGACCTGATCCAGAAAACTCTCCTTCCTTTTTTTCGATTGATGTTACTTTGCTCAAAGGGTTGTTTATGAACAATTTCAGTTTTTTCTGTTTTTCCTCAGCCTCTTTGCGCCGCTGTTGTGCATTGGCAAGCTTTTCTTGAGTGGCTGCCTGCTCCTCGAAACGCACCATCTTTTTTTCCTGGCGATGCACCCTAACGTCTTGTTTTTTCACCTTCCCCACGTCACGTTTGGCTTGAGACACCCCTTTTTGAGAAGCTTTATACCGATCCTTCACGATGTCGCGCGTGTTCCGCTTGAGCTGATCTTCAAGCACCTTGATATCTTCCAAGCGCTGATCATAGGCTTCCTGAAGCGTTTGTTTTTCTGCCGTCAGCGCGTCAAGAGATGCATGCAGGGCCGCCACTTCCCTGCCATGATGATGGTGTTGCTGATGAATAGTTTGCTTCAACTCATGCACCATGTGTTCTGCGCGCCGTAAGGATTCTTTATCACGACGTCGCTCTTGATCATGGTTTTCCTTTGTCTCCATTAATTCGTCCTTATAATGTTCCAAAAGCTCTTCCCACGCATAACGCAGCTTGGCTGTTTCGCCTTGGTGGACGGCGGGCATCTGGTTAAGAAGCGCCGCTTGGCGCGCAATTTCTTGCTCATAAAGGGCAATCTTAGGGTCCTCTGGCTTCACTTTCTTGCTCCCTTTAAACCAGGAGGCTTCTACGTCACCCCATGCAAGAACGCACATAAGACACACAGACAAACGAATATATGTTTTCATCACACCACCTCTTAGCTAACACGTGTTTCATTGCATACCCCTCTTTGCGCCCCCTAAGGAGAGCGGGATTGCCCCCCCTTAGAAGGCCTCGCCTTGCGGTGCAGCCACGGCGCGCGAGCCTCTTTAGGCAAAGGGCGGGCATAGCGCGGCAAGGGATGACCATAATGCAGCTTGCCATACACCTTTGGCCGCACCCCCGGACCCTGCGACGCCTTGGATGGTGAGGAGGTTTTGGGTCCTGTGTGCCTTGAGTTTGTGTATTGTGAAGCGGGGGTGGTCATGCCTGTGTCTGCAGGGCCCTGCGCGCGCGCGGTCGCACCGCCACCAAGCCCCATCACGACCCCCAACAACGCGACCCTTACCAGTGCGACCCTTACCAGTGCGACCCTTACCAGCGCGACCTTTATCTTTATGCTGTCACCTCTCATAATACACTCCTTGATAACCACCGCGCAGGCCGCCTCCCTTTGTGTTGAGAACATCCAAACACCCCATCGCCATTACCTGGGGCATCATCGCCGCAACGGCTGCAACTCACTCAGCAACCTATCTCCTTGCTGCAGAAATTGCCCCTGCACGCCATGATTCATGATCGGCCCTTAAACTGGCAACGGCCTTATGTATCTGTTCAATCTCCCCTGCCAGTTCTTTGATATCTTCGCTTTGTTCCCTTATAATCTCCTGCTTGCGTGCTAAAGCGTCTTTATGGACTTTTTCACCTTTCCTTTTTTCTTCGGCAAATCGTCTTTCCCTTTGATCAGCCTCAGCCAAAAGCTCTCTTACTATCTCTTCTAACTGGGCATTAGCTTGTTCTTGACGCTCAATCTCCCGCTCCCGATCTTTTATTTCGTTCTCTCTAACTTCCAGTGCATGTGCATGTGCCTCATCTTTTCTCGCTAAGGCTTGTTGATGGTTTCGTTCAGCTGCTGCAGCCTCTTCCTGAAGTCGATCTATCTCTTTTTCCTTTACCTTCACTTTTTCTTTGGCTCTATCAAGTAATTGCGTGAGGATTGCATTGTTCTTTTTGGCGCTCTCTTCCTCCTTCTTGACCTTGTTAGTCGACGCTGCCAATGCCTTATCCATCCGCGCCAATTTTTGCTCTGCTTCAGTGTAATGGCCATGCATAGTATCAGACATCCTACCCTGAGCATGTATGCTTGATGAGGAAAGAGGGGGGGCAGGGTGCCCTGTGCCTAAATGAATATCACCAGACTCTTCTTGAGTCGGATGATTGACTAAATGGTCTTCTGTTGCCTCTTCTTTTTGCTGCTCAGCAGCTTCTTTGCCTTTACGATAACCGGTTTTATACCCATGATTGTAATGTGTTAAAGCGGTTTTATTTCCCCTGGTTGCGAGCTTCCGGGAAGCTCCCCCAACCCCGTCTTGATATCCCTTTTCCCTTCCCTCCTCATAAGTCAGCACCTTGGGCGCATCTCTTTCAGAGGATATATCTTTTTCGGGCATGGCCCATACCTTTGAACTCAACACCGTCACACTGACGGCACACACCATCATCCACAACCCTAACTTCATAATCTACACTCCTGACAATAGCAACCAATCCTATAACCCTGCTCAAATTTCATGTTATCTAGGCCTTGTTTGCACTTTTCTTCATCATTTCTTGAGCTTTGGCATGAGCTTTTCCAGCACGTTCTTCAAGGTGATCCAGCCCAGACCCTACAGCATCCTCAATCTCATCGGCATTACTGAGCGCAGCATCTCGGGTTTCCAGCATCTCACTATGTTCTTTTTTCAATTGTTTATTTTTTTCCTCAGCCTCTTTGCGGCGTTTTTGTTCTTCCTTAATCTGGGAAGTGCTCTTTCTTAAATGCACCAACAGCGCTTCTGCCTCTTCATCTTTCTTCTTCAGCTGGTTATCTTGCTGCTTAAGCTTTTCTTGAGTGGCTGCATGCGCAACGCGTTCTTTCTTAAGCGCTTGTTCAATCTGGCTGTAAGTCGTCTTTGTGAGCCTAGCTTGCTGTTTAAGCCTTGCCTCCAGATCGGCGATTTTGGCCGCAGCCTCTTTGGCATCATGCGCATGACCTTCACGAAGGTCTTCTTTCTCACCCGTTAACCTCGCTATTTCCTTCTGTGCTTCCTCCAAATCTTCATTTGTTTCACCTTGGATGCGGACAAGCTCTGCATGATCTTCCTTCAATCTTTCGTGTTCTCCCTTAACCTTTGCTAAGGCCACGCGGGCCTTTGCCAGCTCTGCCTGCAGCTTGTCATTGTCTTCATCAAGCCTTCGCTTTTCTTGTTTTGTAAGGAGATGCTTTTTGATCAGGGCTTGCTCACGCGCGTTGGCGTTCTCTAAACGCTTTTTATAGGCAGCTTGAAGCTCCTCCCATTTCTGATCATACGTCCTTAATGTGTCCTCTGACATGGCCCTTCCGCGGGTCTGTTCTTCCTTTTCATGCCTTAATTTCTGTATGTACGTTTTCAGGGCTTCCATCTCCTCTTGATGCTCTCTTGCCATTTCTTCTACATATTCCTGGCTCCTATCCATCGCTGCCTGGTGGTTCTGTGCTTGGGCTGCCATCTCTTGCTGGTGGAGCCGTGCTTGGTAACGCAAGGCGTAATCTCCCTGGGGACCTATTCCTGCAGCGGCGGCAGAATCTTCTAAGGCTGATGGCCCAAAAAGGGCGCGTTGGGCACGTGGCCGGGTGGTGACAGCACGGGTGGCTCCTCTTTCCGGCGTTGGGGCCCCAGTCGCGCGATGGGGTCTCCTGGGAGGCCCGGTCATGGGGCCATGGGGCACGATGCGATGTTCGTCTTCTTGATGAAGGGGCCCAGCGGCGGCAGGGCGAGATCTGGAAACAGGATGGACACGACGAGCTGCAGGAACAGCGCGAGCAGCGGCGGCAGGGTATGGGGCATAACGAGCGGCGCGGTTGCTGCGTTTATGCCCTTTGGCTCTTTTGGCATCGAGATAATCTTGCGTACCAAAGCCGGCATAGGCCTCAAGCGTGTGGAAAGA
>NZ_JQAJ01000004.1:40394-40561 GCF_000742475.1 Candidatus Hepatobacter penaei
TGCTGAGCACAAAGGCCAACAGCGCTGTGAGGGGGGCTTTCATTTTGTTTTTNATGCTTCATCCTTTCTTAAACGTAGCGCTAAGGCCTAAGGGTCTTTACGCCATCACCCATGACCGCCGTGTGCATGATCACCGTCTGCATGAGCATCATGACCACCGCCTGCAT
>NZ_JQAJ01000004.1:40567-41547 GCF_000742475.1 Candidatus Hepatobacter penaei
CTGAAGAAACCAAGCTGTTCACGCGATCCGTCATACTCCCTAAGCGCTCACTGAGTCTGTCAATTTCTGCCCGGTGGTGCTGTGCTTGGGCTGCCATATGTTGCTGGTAGAAATGTGCTTGGGCTGCCATGTGTTGCTGGTAGAGATGTGCTTGGGCTTCCATGTGTAGCTGGTGGTGCTGTGCTTGGTAACGCAAGGATCCCTGGGGCCCTATTCTTGCAGCGGCGGCGGAACCTTCCAAGGCTGGGCCTGGACTCCCAGAGGTAAGGGTGCGTTGGGCACGTGACTGGGTGGTGACAGCACGGGTGGCTCTTTCCGGTGTTGAAGCATGACCACCGCCTGCATGAGGGGCACGCGCTGCATGAGCATCATGACCGCCGCCTGCATGATCACTGTCTCTTTCAGCAAACAAGTCAGCAAGACCCAGATCGTCCGGTACAGCCGCATAAGCGGTGCCAAGCACCAGCGTCAACAGAACTGTGAGAGGGGCTTTCATTTTGTTTTNNNTGCTTCATCCTTTCTGAACCAGCCTTTTGAAGGAGGAGCCAACCTTTCAGGCACCTTGTGACAAGACACTTCTCAGGAACCCTTCTCCCCCGGTGCTTTCTTAATCAATGCCTTAGCCAAGGGCATCATTCGTCACGGGCATCATAGAATATCTCATTACCATCCCCCTCATGGCCACCGCCTGCATGGCCACCTGAAGAAACCAAGCTGTGCATGCTATGCGCCATAACACCTAAGTGCCTATTGAGTCTGTCAAAATATGACTGGTGTTGCTGTGCTTGGGCTTCCATCGCTTCCTGGTGGCGCTGTTCTTGGGCTGCCCGATGTTCAGGCGGCACATGCGCATGCACTGCATAACCCTGACCGGCCCGTGCGCCGCGTCCGCTGCGAGGGCCGTCGCCTTTGGCTATCTTAGCTTTCAGATAGCTGTCTGTACCAAAACCGGCATAGCGGGCCTCAAGCGTGTGGAAAGA
>NZ_JQAJ01000004.1:41552-67728 GCF_000742475.1 Candidatus Hepatobacter penaei
TGCTGAGCACAAAGGCCAACAGCGCTGTGAGGGGGGGCTTTCATTTTGTTTTTCATGGTCAAT
Source organism: Candidatus Hepatobacter penaei (assembly GCF_000742475.1). Classification (NCBI taxonomy): domain Bacteria; kingdom Pseudomonadati; phylum Pseudomonadota; class Alphaproteobacteria; order Holosporales; family Holosporaceae; genus Hepatobacter (SeqCode); species Hepatobacter penaei (SeqCode). Next base: position 41,616 of record NZ_JQAJ01000004.1, read on the forward strand.
CCTTTCTGAACCAGCGTTGAGAGGGAAGCGGGGAAACCGTTGTGGCCTGGACACTGTCGGGGCAAGACCAGCGCCGTGACACCCTGTGTCCCCGCGTTTTTTGCCAAACCTTTGTGTTGTCATCCGCCGTTGTCATTCCTTGCCTTAAATAATTGTTTTTTATAGATAATTATTGTTCGCGCATGATAAAAATTTGATTAATTTAGATAATTATTAAAAAGATGTTGAGAAAGGAGACACTTTTTTGTTTTTTAATGACAAAGTTAGACCCACATGCCACCTCTGGAGGGCAAGAAACCCAAAGCCGCCTCAGCGGACATCACAGTGGGAAGCACGACAGAGAGCACAGGCAAGACCGATCCCCCCAAGGCCCTCACAACGGGGCTTACATAGAACCCGTGAGGGGGAGCTCAAAGGACCGCAAAGAAGGATCAGCGTGATATCCACTCAAAAGGATATCCATTCAGGAAGATATCCACCCGCGCATCTCAGCCCGGCGTGTCTTCCCCCTGCTGACGATGAAAGGTGTGATGATAACGCCACAGATAAACCGCCTCTTTGTCATCATACACGTCGTCCAAGTCTTGGTAATGGTGGTGCCAAAAGGCGATCATGCGGGTGAGGCCCTTGTGTATCTCATAAGAAGACCAGGGTTCAGGAAGGGTGTGTGGGAACACCTCGGCTGGAGATGAGCCTTGCAGATAGGGCGGTGTTTGAGACCCATCGACGAACGCCGGCGTCCCTGCGGCAGCCCCTTCCCTCCAACAAGGGGTGTATTGCGGCAGCACCTCTTTTTCAAGGCGCGTCAGGCTGTGCCTGGCCAGGGCGTGGTTTTTTTCAGCCCGCACCATGCTTTTTTTGATGGTTTTGAGGCTGATGGGGTCTTTAACACCAAGCATGCGAGCTTTTTCATCAATAAAGGCATCAAGAGAATCAAGATCTTTGCCTTCTGTCAGCGCACCGCGTTGGCGGGGCCGCCCACCAAACCGGGAAAGCCCAGAGGCCGGCGCTGCATGTGTCGATAAAGCTTGTGGTAGGACGTGGGGAAACGGTTGTGAACGCACCTTGGGCCACACCGCCTGACACGGCTTGGCTGCTGGACCTGGCACTGCCGCTGGTGCCGTAACGCCGGCCCCGTCTGCACCCAAAGGCACTTCATCAACGGGGGCTTCATCTTTGTGGTCGGGGGCATACACGTTGTCCACATACACCCACATATACACCGAAAACCCTATCCACAGACACACATGCGTGCACAGCTTCCCCCCCAATGCGCTCACCATCATAGACGCGACATCCCAGTTTCGATGCACTTAACGCCTTTTTCCAACGAACGGTGGCGACACACCTTATCTTTCAAACAAAACATTTCCTCTTTTTGTTGGGGATCCCATATCTGAAGCACGGCAAAGCGCATCAAGAGCTTGGCCAGGTCATAGGCATAGCCACGCACACGCTCTTCCTCAGCGGCCAATGCTTCGTCGCGACGCGTCAAGGCTGTGAGACTGACGCAAGCAGAGCCTTTTTTTTCTGCTATGCGAAGGGAGGATCTGATGGTTTTGATTTCTTGATCAAACGTGTTCACACGTTCTTGAAGCTTTTTTTTGGTGGCCTTAGCCTGTGCATGGCTGTCCTTAAGGCTTTCTATTTCTTTCATGAGGCTTTCTTTTTTGGTCTCAAGAATGTGGATGTTCATGGCATAATCCTCAGTCCCTGCCTGCGTGCGGACACTCGCCCTTTGCATATGTGCCTGCACCTCGCGGCGTTGTTTGCTCAGCGTCATCTTCAGGTCATCTTGCAGCCTGAGCGTTTTTTCCACATCTTGGTACGTGGCAATGTCTTGCCAGGGCTTTTGATGAACAAATAAGATACGTTCTTGCAGGCTTTGTTTTTCATGCACCCATTGAATAGGGTCTTGATGTATGTCAAAGGCATAAAATTTTTGATCCTCAGGGTTGAGGGGGTCCAAACAGCACGCGCCCGGTACAGTCCCCACCCTTTTGTTAAACGCTTCCTCCACAAGCGCCAAATGGGAAGCGCTGAGCCCTGCAGACCGAAGGGTGCCCTCAAAGGTTCTTTGTGATATATCTTCATCGCTACTGAAAGAGCTACAAAGTGGCACAAGCGCTGTCAGGCCCACGCCCAAAAACATCGCGCCTTGAAAAACCACACAAAAAACCTTTTTGATAGACACACAGCCCCTATTTTTCATGATCTTGCCCTCCTGCTTGAAAGCGAGGCACCAGGCCCGCGCTCACGGTTTACCCTGCCACATGCACCCCCCCCTCTTGCCTGGTATGACGCCATCTTTTATGCGCCTCTAAAAAAGAACCCACCACCTTGAAAAATGAAGGAAAGATGCAACCTGTGCATCATCAAAAGATAACCTTTGTTTCACGTGTCTGTCATGCAATTGTTTGCAAACACCATTGAGAGACAGAGGATCACGTGTGAGCTGACCAGCCACCTCCTTCTTTCGATGCCCCAAATCCACTATTTTTTGAAACACGGCACACTTTTCTTCGCACGCACGTATTTTTGCTTTCTGCTGTTGGTAGAGGCTCAGCAGGCGCTGCTTTTTTCCAATCAAAGCACACTTCTTTTTTACCATTGTGAGATGCTGCGCCCTAAGATCACTCATGCACCTAGATAAGGTTTGAAAACGTGTCCAAAAATGCTCCACTTCCTCAGCGGCAGACATAACCAACCGTTCTGCTTCATCCATACCGTCATGCTTGTCGATAGCATCCAGAGACGAGGTGTACGTTGAAAATAGGTAATGATCATACAAGCTAATCAACCCCTGGTACGCAAAACACGCCTTTTGCATAGAGGCGATATGTTGCTCAAGATAACGTTTTTTCACACCAAATGTTTGCGCACTGCGAGACAGTGCTCTCATATCAAACGCCAGGGACTCACACGAAGATTGAAGAGAGGCAAGCTCGCTTTTAGCCTGTGTGAGCTTGCTTTCCACCATGTCTTGCTCTTGCTCTGTTAAGGATGCACGATTGACACAAGGGTCACTAGCGCGCGCTTTGGCAAAAGGCAATTTATCTACCCATTCCCGCCACCCGTCAAAGGCTTTTCGCTCCCGAAAAGAAGGCGGCCACGACACACGCCTCGGGCGCCGCGTTTTCTTGCGAAACCACAAAAGAAAGGATGTTTTTTCTTGCGCCCCTTTGGCTGTGAGAGGCCTTTGGCACGCAAGGCTATCCCCAGAGTTCCCTAAGAGACGAGAGGATGGCGGGTGCGCTCCCTCATCCCCAACGCCCGCATGCACATCTTTTTCCGCCCATGCCTGCTTGCCCAGCACACACACAGCCACACAACTCACCAGCGCAACGCCAGGTGCCCAGGCTGTGCTCATGAAACCATGGACCCTTCAGCCTACATGCGCCACAACAGGGCCACAAGGCTGCGATGGACCACGGGGCTTCGCGCTTCTTGTACCACGCGTCCATACGCCCCCAAGCCATAAAATTGTTCATTGACTGTGTTGTGAAGGGCACAGACATAATCAAGGCGAATATGCATAGGGCCTAAGGGATGCTCAATAAAGGCCCCGCCGGCAATACCGGGCGCGAAGGTGGAAACGGTCTTCTTTTGAAGCACCGTATTGGTCACCTCCTGATAGGTATGGGTAAACTCCGACCCCATCATGCCAAACTTGAGCGCTGCCGTCCACAGACCCCATTCGCGACCCAACACGCCCATGAACGTGATGTTAAACTTGCGCTTAACACGGCTATCAAAGATGTCAGGGCCGTTTGGGTTAAGGCCGCTATCGGCCCAAAAGGATGTTTCTTGGAACGCGTAGCCAATGCTGCCCTCAAAGCCCCACACATAGGAGCCCAACATCGAACACTCTGCCCGCGTACGCCAACCGGCCAACAAGTCAACACTTTCACCCGGAGCGCTGGCAAACACATCACTGGCAAACACATCCTTATCAAAATCAGGATACTCCCATTCTAGCGTTCGATGCATGTCTGTGACGCCCATACCGGCCCCCAGCCCCACATAAAAACCTGAGTCTTTCGCACCTGCCGTGGAGGCTAACGCCATCAAAAGGAAGGAACTGCCCAAAATATGTATTTTTTTCATTTTTCTAACCATTAAATGCATGATTAAGACGTATATTCCCATGCATATCTAAATTTTTTGCTAAAATAGTATAAAATAAGAGAGGTGGCAAGAAATAATTTATATTTTTTAGATTTTTTTATCATCATAAGGATTAATAGATGACCCCCTGAAGATCATGCCATGATGCAAGGCGGGCAACCCAAGGGCACGGAGGCAATACGCATCACAAAAAAGGGCTTCAACTTGCTTTGCGCCAACATATGAAGCCAGAAAGAGAGCTTGCGTCAACCGAGATGGGTTATGAACCCGCGCTGTCCATGGGCGTGGCAAAACACCAGATATATCCGTCTGGGTCTTCTAAACGGCACATGCGATCACCCCAAAACATCGCCTCAGGGCCCCCACGCACCTTAGCCCCTTGCGCCTTGGCGTGAGCAAAGAATGCGTCCACATCCTGGCAGTAAAGATAAAGCGATAATGGTGATTCCACGCCACTGGCCCGCGGCGTTTTGGCAGTGGGGCCAACGCTATCTTGCTGGCCGCACATCATCACCTGCCCATGATAGGAAAACTCACCATGCCTGATGTGACCGGTGTCATCCGACGGCATCTCCCCTTGCGTGCACCCAAAGGCTCGCACATAAAAATCAACCGCCTTCACCACATCGGCCACCATCAAATAAGGCATCATCAATGAATAGTGCGGTGGTATGTTAATGTTTGCCTGTGTCATGGCGTGCCCCTTCGTTTATCCTTTATGATTGTGCATGTCCCTCAGGTGCCCTTTTTTCTATCACACACCTCTGCCCCAGACAATCACAAAAGGCCTCTCTTTTTTCTGTTTTAACTTAACAAACAGTGTGTTAATGAGTGTCTTCGGCCCACCCCCAAAGACAACACCGCCTTGATAGGGAAGATGAATACGCCCCACTGACAATAAGCAGAACCATTTTGTCAAATTTGACAAAATATAACAATATATCTTATTATTTCAAAAGATTAAGTGCCGCTAAGGATAAAATGACGTGAAAAATGTGTGGTATTACCTTAGGTTCGCGGCTTTTTTGCCCATAGCGCTGACGGCCCCCAGCATGTGCCCGGGCATGCCGGGTGATGAGGATCGGGATCGCGTCGTGGTCAAAAAATCCTCTTACAACCCCCATCGTCGCCATGCCCCCTCAAGGGTGGACCGATCGGAAGCAGCTGGAAACCTGTGCTGAAACCGTCACGTTATCTTGGGTTTCACAACAGGGGAAAACCCAGTACTGCTACCGTTTCTCCAGCCTTGAGAAGGTCTGCCTCTATCCTCTCTTCCTTCATGATATGCCCGCCCCTCTCCACACATGGGATGACATCTATCAAGAAGCCCAAAGGCGCAAACAGCAACAAGCCAAACAGAAAGGTCCACAGACAAAAGCTGAGGCAGCGTCCCTACAGCTGGTGGTCACCATGAAAAACGTGGCTTTCATTCCCCTCCTCACCCTGCCCCATGTGAACAGGCTGTTTATGGGAGGCTTCGTGGCGCAAGGGGTCAGATGGCATGATATGCGTTTACCCCATCTTAAGGAATATCATATCCAGAACGCTGGCCTTATCTGGTGTCTTCCCTATGATGCTGCGCTGGGACATAGTACTGAAGCAACAATGTTCTTCACCCGACTCCCCACATTCACACATAAAATAAACCTTAACATGATGGCACTAACTATGACCGGGGGGAAACATCGCCCCATAGACAACGATCGTTTTTTTCTAGGTTTTGTGGATGGTCACTCACAGAAGGCACATCTAGACTGTTTTACTCCACACCCTCCCCCCTTGCACCTGACACTCTTACGTCAACCTGTCGTTGCTTCTGTAGAAGACGCCGGAAAAGCATCACCGCTTAACGGCGCAGATACGGATCCGTCAGAAGATATGCCACGCATTAACGGGGCTGACGATGAGATAGTCCTTGATCAAGAAAAAGCCAAAGACCACAAACCGCCCCCCCCATCAACGTGCACCTTGCTTGATCTGCCGCCTGAGGTGATCCAAGCGTTTATCATGAAACCCTATCTCTCCTGTGTGGATGTAATGGCGTGTAAAAGAACATGCCGGTATTTGTATGGGTGTGTAAGCCCGTTTGCGAAAACCTTCTCGCTTTCCTCACCTTGGCTCTATGACACCGATGACTATGCTCAGCTTATTAAAGACGGGCCAGCAGTTTTTAGGAGGGCAGCACCTGTTGGCGCATTACTCTCACACTATCCCAGCCTACCCATCACGTGCGCTTATGTGGGGGATCATGGTATGAGCTTCCTTGAACACAAAATGTGGATTGACATTCGACATGACAAAACGGATATCTTCTATGACGACATAATGGAGCTCAGCACCCTGACACTTTGTCTTCGTCATGAACACGCGGCCCAGCCTTTTGCCGAGGTCCAGCAATTGCTGATAAGCACATACCACCGACGACACCAATTCTGTTATATCTACACGCCAAGAAACTATTTTGCAGGCATCATCGGTGCGTGTGAGCATGCCTTACGCACATACATGGACGGTGCCTTCAATGATCTAGACAAAGAAAAAGCCAAAGCCTCTGCAGAGACATCACCAGAAGAGGCAGAGGAAGTCATAAAAGAGGGCACACCCAGCGAACACGCACAGGCGCCACACAACGCTTCCGGTCATGCGTCTGGCCAAGACAACCCCTCAGGCAGGCAAGCCGCATAGCAACCCCCGCCTCAGCACAGCAGCGGTCAACGCAAAGAAAAAAAGAGGGGCGCGTCAGACGTTGAAGCGAAAGTGGGCCACGTCGCCGTCTTGCATGGCATAGTCTCGCCCTTGAAGGCGCAGCTTGCCTTCTGTGCGGGCCTGCACCTCACCGCCCGCGTGCACAAAATCATCATAAGCACACACGTCCGCGGCAATAAAACCACGCTCAAAATCTGTGTGAATCAGGCCTGCCGCTTCCGGGGCCGTGGCGCCTGTGGGGAAAGACCAGGCTCGCGTTTCTTGAGGGCCGGTGGTGAAAAAGGTGTGCAGATTGAGCAAACCATGGGCTTGGCGCACCAAGCGATGCAGGCTTGATTCTTTCAGACCAAGATCGGCCAAAAACACCTCACGATCGGCTTCCGGCATCACGCTTAATTCAGCCTCAATGGCCGCCGACACGCGCAAAGAAGGCGCCGGACCCAGCTTTTCTTCCATCACCTTTGTCCAGTCATTGCCCGAAAGAATGTCTGTCTCGGGCACATTCAACACGCACAACACAGGCTTGAACGTTAACAGCCCCAGGGAGGCCACAAGGGGGCGTTCATCCACCTCAAAGGCCGCGCGGCGCAGGGGCACGCCCTCTTCAAGATAGGCCCTGGCTTTGTCCATCACCTGATGGGTGGCGGCCCATTCGTCTGGGGCTTGCTTGGCTTTTTTGGCTAGGCCTGGCAGACGGCGGGTGACGCTTTCCAAATCTGCTAACAACAGCTCAGTATCAATGACGTCATAGTCAGAGGACGGGTCCACCCGGCCGCTGACGTGCACGATGTCTTCATGGTCAAAACACCGCACCACATGGAGCAACGCGTCCACCTCACGCACGTGGCCCAAAAACTGATTACCCAGGCCCTCCCCTGCACTGGCGCCCTTCACCAGGCCGGCAATATCCATGATCTCTACATAGGTAGGAATCACACTTTTTGACTGGGACAAACGCGCCAGGGTGTGCAGACGCGCATCGTGCACAGGCACGCGGGCTTTTTGCGGATCAATGGTGCAAAAGGGATAGTTGGCCACCTCGGCCGCTGCCTGCCCTGACAGCGCATTAAAAAACGTAGATTTCCCCACATTGGGCAGCCCCAAAATACCGCAGGATAAACTCATACCACGCCGCCTTTCCCACACACGTCAGCCATCTGGATTCCTTTTCTTGGAAGCGCCCTTAACGCCCAAGCTATGCTTATGTCTCTGAGGACGATGAAGCAGAATCTGAAGAGGCAGCATCCGGAGACGACACGTTTGAAGAGCCCATGCCTTCCTTGACTGACGCCTCCGCATGATCGGGCAACGGGTCATCAGCCATCGCTTCATCCATAGGCACACCCGCGTCCGGCAACGTGTGTTGAACCTCAGCAAGGGATGAAGATGCAGAGGCCTTGGGATTCCGTGCCTCTTCTTCCAAAAGATCGGCTTCACCGGTTGTTTTCGCCACCACAAGACGAATCGTCACCAACACATCGGGATAGAGCTGGATCGTGCACGTGTGGACGCCCACCTTTTTCACAGGGTCCACCAAAGTCACCATGGTGGCCTTGATGCCGTGAATGCCTTTTTCAGACAAGACATTCACAATGTCTTTTACGCTGATAGAGCCATACAGTTGGCCGGCTTCCCCGGCAGAACGAATAAACACCAAAAACATGTCTGCCAGGCTTTTTTGCCTGTCCACGGCCTCATCATACAACGCCTGGTTTTGGGCCTCTAAACGTTTGCGCTCCCGCTCAAAATACGCCATGTTATCTTTGGTGGCGCGCAGGGCCATCTTTTCCCGCAACAGAAACGTGGAATACCCCCGCTTCACCGAGCACACCGCGCCCATCGCACCCAGGTTTTTGATATTTCTCAACAATACGACATCAATTCTCATTTTTCTCTACCCATCTAGACGTTTTCTCAACCCAATCACAGGCTCCACAAGCCCCAAAATCGCCGCAAACAGCAAGGGCAGCACAAACAAAATGGACAAGCCCAGCACAACGTGAAAAATCACCGGCGTTTTCCAATAGGAAAACACAGACCTCAGCGTTAACAAACCGTCTATCACAAACACAGACGACAGCACAAGGAACATGTTCATCCACATCATCTTTTCCACCCAAAAGGTGCCCAAAAAAAGCGTGCTCAAGAAGAGAACATAAAAAACCGGCGGCACCTGCCAATCCTGGAAAGAAAGCGCAACCCACGGCTGCTTGACATAGCGCTTAACCCAGTGGGCGGCAAAGAACAAATTGAGCCACAATGCGAAGAACCAAAACAAAGCCACTACAGACGGAAAATATGGCCAAAGACGCACAATGCCCAAGCGCTGTTTCTCGGACAAAGAGCCCGACACAAGCGGCATAACGTCGTCCACACCCACTTGAATGTAAGAAAACAAGAAAGCCAACACACAGGCAAAGGCCACCCAAAGGTACACAACCTTTACCTCAAAAGGGTAATTTTCTATGAGACGTGTCCGTGGCGCTGATCGACGTCCCCGCGGTTTTGTTCGCACAAGCAATGCCAGCAAGGCCGGCAGAAAACACAAGATAAGGAAACATAGGGTGTGATAGGCCGAGCCAAAAAAGAGCAAAAACAAAGCGCCCACGGCAGAAGCCACAAAAAAGTCTTCGTCAGATTTGCCGCACACCAAAAACAGCAAGGGCACCGGCGACAGCGTCAAAAAAAACAGACCCAGCGGCGAATACAGACCAACACCCAAAAACACAGCGGCCAAAAGGCCTGCGGCCATGCTTTGACGGTGAGCCTGCGCAAAACTTAAAAAACTGTTAGGCGTCTTTTTTGAGTTCACAACACACCTCCGTCTCTCTCCATGATCAAGCTGGATGCACGCACGCGATCAATCGATCACATAAGGCAAAAGAGCCAAAAAACGTGCCCGCTTAATCGCCAACGCCAACTCACGCTGGCGCTTGGCACTCACAAAGGTTAAGCGCCTTGGCATAATCTTGCCTCGCTCTGTTAAAAAACGTCTTAACAGCTTCGTATCCTTAAAATCGATGGGATCTTGGCTCCCCTCAAAAGGACATACACGCGAACGCTTGAAAAACCCACGCACCTTTTGTACAGGCCTTTTTTCTTGTGACTGTGACTCCATAGACACCGACATCTCCTTTAGATTGTTTCTTTATGTGTGGACGCCGCACCATCCGACGCATCCTTGACCTTATCATCGGAAGAGACTAGGGCATCACCAGAGGTGGCACCGGAAGATGTCCCACTTGAAGATGTCACACCAGCAGACGATGAAGACGCGCCCCCCGAGGCGCGGGATGTAGATACCGACGTGCGAGCAGAAGAATCTTGGCGAAACTGCGCCTTCCCAAACTGCTCACGATTCGCATGGGATTTGGCAAGCACAGAAGGCTTTTGCCCAAACTCTTCCACACGTATGTTGAGAAAACGAATCACATCTTCAGAAACGCGGAGCTTTCTTTCCAGCTCTTCCAAAGCCCCAGGCTTGGTTTCCACATCAAAGATGATAAAATGAGCCCGATTGTTCCGTTTAACGGGATACGCAAGCCCCAAAAGCCCGCAATACTCCACAGACACAACCTGCCCCCCCTGGCCTTCAATGGCCGTCTTAAAGCTCTCTTGAAGCTCGGACACATGGGACGTAAGCACATCTTGACGAATCAAAATGACAAACTCATAGCGCGCTAACTGAGACACAACAATAAATCCTCCTGGTTTCATAAGCCAAAAAAATCATTTTCTGGCAAGGACACCCCTTAACCTATCAATTTTTCCCAAAGCCGTAAAGCCCCATATTGACTTAGCGCCCCCCTCAACGTATCTTGGCTTCATTAGGGTTTTGCATGTAAGGCTTGTTTCTCGCTGATGTCTATTCTTCCCGTCCTTCAAGAGCCAGATGCACGGTTAAGGCAAATCTCACAATCTGTGGGCATCGTTGACGACCATGTGCGCACCCAAATTCGCGATATGGAAGACACCCTTCAAGACCAAAAAGGGTTGGCGCTTGCGGCGCCCCAGGTGAACATCTTAAAACGTATGGTTGTCTATGACCAACAGTTGCTTTTCCCTGACAAAGACATAGATCCCGATGAACGCTTCTTATGCATGATCAACCCCGTTATTGAGAAAAAGTCTGAAGACACCTATGACCTTGAGGAAGGATGTCTGTCTGTGCCTGAATTGCGGGTCAACGTCGCCCGCGCCCAAACCATCCAGGTCACCTTTTTAAACCCAGATGGCCATAAAAAAACCATCCAGGCCACAGATCTGTTTGCTGTATGCATTCAACACGAAATTGATCACTTAGACGGCGTGTTGATGATTGACTATCTCTCCCCCCTCAAAAAAAACATAGCGCAGCGTAAACTGCTAAAAATCAAACGAAGCCAACAAGAAGACAGTTAGCAATAGAGCTTCCCCTTGTGATGCACCAGAATCCTCCCCAAACAACCGTGGTCTTTATGGGAACCCCAGCTTTTGCTGTGCCGACCCTTGAAGCCCTTCTTGAGGGACCCTACCATGTACGCGGGGTCTTTACCCAAAAACCCAAACCCCAAGGACGGGGCCTGGCCACCCAAGCCTCTCCTGTGCACCAATTGGCTAAGGCGCACCAGCTCCCAGTGTGGACGCCCCAGCGTTTTGATGCAGAGGCCCTAAATGTGCTGACGGGCTTGGCGCCTGATCTTATTCTTGTGGCTGCATATGGTTTTTTGTTGCCAAAAGCTGTGCTGACGCTGCCCCCCCTTGGGTGCATCAATGTACATGCCTCTCTGCTGCCCCGATGGCGGGGGGCTGCACCCGTGCATCATGCCCTGTTGGCAGGCGATAGAGAAACGGGCATTACCTTAATGTATATGGACCAAGGCATGGACACCGGCGACATGATTGCCACCCAAACGGTGCCCATTTTGCCTCACACCACAGCCGCCACCCTCACACATAACTTAGCCCTTGCCGGCAAAGACCTGCTCACCCATGTCTTGCCCACGATCATCCAAAAAGAAAATGCGCGCACGCCTCAACCCACACACGGCATCACCTATGCCCCCAAAATCACGCCTCAAGATTACCTGATTGACTGGCGTCAACCGGCTGCATTCATCGAACGCCAAATACGCACCTTCTCCCCCAAAACCTTTTTCACTACAAAAGATGGCAAGCGTTTTCGCGTGTTAACAGCCACAGTCCACCCCCAGCCCCACGCCAAAAAGCCCGGCACCCTTATGCAAGATCCTTTGTGTGTGGCTTGCGGTGAAGGCGCACTTACCTTAGACGAGCTTCAGCCCGAAGGAAAAAAGAAGGCTGGTGGTGCCAGCATCGCCCGGGGCTATGCCCACTATTTTTCTCAAGGCGCTGTTTTACCCACAGACAACCTGTCTAAGACGTCCATAAACGGCTCGAAGAAAGCATTTCACGGCACCCTTTTTCTTTAAACACAAGAAAACAAACCAACGCCGCCACCCCAAACGCCAAGAAAATAATCTCAATCACAAGCGCGGGCGCAAAAAGATCACTTGAGAAAAAGCTGCCTAAGGTGCTCCCAAACATTTGCCCCACACCCAAAAAAGAGGATAGATTGCCTGAGTATTGGGGTTTCTGACGTTTCATAATCAGCGTCACACAAATAGCATTGAAAATGGATGTAGTGGCCCCAAAAATCATCATGAAGCCAATGTAAAACATATAGGAAGGATAAAACATCAGCAAAAGCCAGTTACAAGCCAACGCCACCAGATTTAACCCGCAACAGAAGAAACACATTTTAATGGGATGAAAGTTCCACCCCCAAATGGTTTGAAAAAGACCACCAAAAAAAGTGCCCATAGGAAAAGCAAACATGGCACAAGAAAGAACCAGGCCTTTAAGAGAGAAGAAGTAATGAAAAATCCACGGCGATGAGGGAATAAAGATAAAGAAACAAAAATAAGACAATGAGCTTGCCAACAAAAGCAGCATGGTAAAATAGTCTTTAAAAAACAAACCATAACTTGACAAAACCTCACCAAACGTGGCTCTGACTGTACAAAATGACTTTTTTGTCAAAAAAACGAAGACAAAAACAAACAATACCCCTGAATAAAAGGTTAGAAAAAGGAAGGGCGCATCCCACCCAAAGCGACTGACCAGCAAATCACCCACAAAAGGAGAAATCCCCGCACAAAAGGGAATCACCGTTAAAATAAGAGCAATCATGCGATTGAGCTGAGCCCCTGTGTATATATCACGACACGCAGCACGCACCACAATCAGCCCGGCGCCAGACGAAAAACCCTGAAAAAAGCGGCCAATCAATACCGTTTCAATATAAGAGGCCCAATAACACAAAAGAGAGGAAACAAAAGCAAGACCCACACTGATAAGCAGGGCGTTTTTTCGTCCTAAGCGATCAGAAATAGGTCCCCAAAAAAATTGGCAAAGAACGGATCCCATCATGGCGGATGTCACTGTCCATCCGACAACATGAGGCGTGCTCTGAAAGTGGACCACCATGGCTGGCAAAGAAGGCACAGATGCCATCGTGACCACAACACCCAATGAGGACATCAGTCCTAAAAAAAGCTGAAAAATCAATGAAGAAGCTTCTAGCCTCATGACGCACGTTGCCCGATGATGAAATAAAAAGACATTCTCACAGCAAGAACCACCCCCTGAAGATCTTTTTAGAGAAGAGTAATGTATTCACCACCTCTTCGTCTACATCAAACATGCCTTTTTATGCATCTAAATCTTGGGCATAGCTCAAAACATCCCGTGCAACAACAGCTGCGACGGATCCACCTCCCCCATGCTCAACCACACAACACACAGCATACTTCGGTGTCTGTTGATTTTGCCCCCGTGACCAAGGCTCTGACACGGGCCCATACCCCACATAAAGGCCATGGTCTCGCTCCTCCCAGCGGCGCTCACTGGTTTTCTTCACCCCTTGTGCACGCTCGGATAGGCTAATACGGCAAACCTGACTTGTCCCTGTTTTGCCAGCCATACGCTTGTGTGGATCAGTAATGCGCCATCTAAAGGCTGTACCTCTTGGGCTATTGACAACATCAAAAAGAGATTTTTGCAAAAACTTAAGATGATCGGGCGACACATTCATGGGTTCAAAATGAGGGGGGTCTTCTGATTTAAGGTAAGAGAGCTCTACCTTCACCCCACTGGCTGTGCGTGCGGCCATCAAGGCCATCTCAAGAGGGGTAGACAACATATATCCTTGACCAATAGACATAAGGATTGTATCACTGACCAGCCACGATCGGCCCTTAACGGCCCTTTTCCAGCCAGGCGTGGGCACAAGCCCTGTGCGCGCATTGCTCAGAAAGTGCTCCGGCAGCGGCATGCCTAGCCCAAACTCTTTTAACACATTTTGCATATGCTCAGAACCCAATTTAAGAGCCAACTCATACATAAAGACATCACAAGAACGCACCACCGCATCATGGGGAGAAATAAGCCCATGCCCGCCCCACTTGTGTGTCCAGCAGTGATATTTATGCCCCCCAAACGTCATCACGCCTACACAGGGTATATAGGTGTTTTTTTTCACCACATTCTGTTGCAACGCCGCCAAGATAAATAACCCCTTGATGGTGGAGCCTGGCGCATAAAGACCGCTGAGTGCTTTGTTCACAAGCGGTTTGTAAGGGTTGTTATTCAGCGACCCCCACAAATCCGTGGTAAGCCCTGACGCAAATACATGGGGATCAAAACTGGGATGAGACGCCATCGCCAGGATGTCTCCCGTAGCAATATCCAGCACCACAATAGATGCACTTTCATACTGAGCAATGCGTTCAGCCGCATACTGCTGAAGAGGCGCTGACAATGAGAGACGCACCTTTTTCCCTGGCTCTGCTTCGTGCCGCTGGGTCACACGCACCACATGACGCTTGGCATTTAACTCAAGAATCTCTGCCCCCTCGCGCCCATGCAGCACAGACTCTAACGCAAGCTCTGCCCCTTGCTTGCCAATTTGTATACCAAAAGCCCGCGGCAGCGCGTAAAGGACTTCTTCTGATTTATTCGGCACCCCCACATACCCCAGGATATGGGCCGCTTTCTCAGCCAAGGGATATGCACGCACATAATCAGGCACCACGGACAAACCTTCATATTGGTCCATATTCAGCTCGAGGCGTGCCACTTCCTCCCACGAAAGATTAGATTTGATGGTCAGGGGACTGAGGTGTTGTGCAGATTTTTTCTTCACCAAACGATACAGCGCGTTTATATCCACGCCGGAAAGATCAATCAAAGAACCCAGGGCCCGTATGAGCTTTGTGAGCTGAGCCTGGCTTTGGACCACCCCCACCAAACGAAACCCCAGCTTATTGTTGGCCAACACCAACCCGTTGCGGTCCAAGATTTCACCCCGCTGGGCCGGCAAGGGGCGCACCACGATACGATTATTCTGGGAAAGGGTTTCATATTGACCACGCTGGATCACTTGAAGACGGTAAAGTGGGTAAACCAACAACACAACCAACCCTATTTGGAGACCGCCCAGAAGGAATATGCGCTTGGTGATACGATAGAAATGATCACTCATTGAGCAAAAGACTCAATACAGGCAGATTTAACCACAAAAACCACAAGAGGATAGCTGACCACCAAAAAAAACCAAGACCAAAACACAGGCACCAGAGATCCCACCCACCCCATCAGATAGAACACAACGAACATCACGACCGTATAGAGACATAGCGTCATGGCAAACAAAAGCCACTGCATAGAAAAAGAGCTTTTGGCTAAGAGCGGCGCCTGACTTTTCGCGATGAACAAAAAGAGAATGCACTCCAGAAAGGTGGCCCCAAAAAAACGAACGAACAAAATATCGAAAAAAAGCCCTAAAATAAAAAGGAATATCAAATAAATGTGTGCCTGGCGGCGTGCTGACCAGTAAAAAAGCAAACTGTGATAGAGCGAAGGGAAAGGCGCGAAGGTGATCAGCCCCCCCAAAGGCCCTACAAAACACAGAAGAAACAGGGTGTAAAATACCGTATGATGCCACCAAAACAGCCATCGGCGTGATGGCACCTGTAGATGCATATCCTGTACGCCCTCAATGCTTAACAGCATCGCCTGAAAATCCTGTCATGACATGAACATATTCGAGTTTTGACCACGATACAAACGGCGCCAAACGCATCACACGCCCTTTGCTTTGGGTGCACCCCACCAAAAGGCCTGGCGGAAAGCCCCCCCCATAACTGGAGGTCACAAAGGTTTCTCCCGGCACCCGCTTTTCTTGATCACTGGCATAAAACAAGCGCGGACGACGTGATCCATCGCCCAACAAAATGGCGTGCTCTTGATTTTTGATATTCACCACGGGCACGCGGGATTTAACATGGGTCACCGGAATCACACGTGCTGTGTTTTCAGACACTGCATCAATCCGCCCCACAAGACCATAGGAAACCACCACGGGCTGGCCTTTGCGAATGCCCTGCTTCGTGCCACCTTGTATTAAAAAGCTTTCTCCCACATGCGGGCGCGTTAAAAGAGGCGCCGTCACTGTGGTGTGGGACAGGGTTTGGGTGAAGGCCAATTGCTTTTTAAGAAACGCGTTTTCTTCCGCTAACGCATAAAAATGGGCAATTTGCGTGCGAAGGGTGAGGTTTTCTTGCCTTAACTGCTCAATGACAGCTTTTTCAGGATAGAGATAGTCCGTCTTGAGTGAAAGCTTTGTGCGCTCGACAAAGACCAAGAATGTGCCCAAAGATTCAAGACACCACGTCTCAAGGTTGTGAAACAAAGGGGATGTGTTGATCGAAACAAGTGTGAGCAACACAAAACACAGGGTGATCAAACGTTTGTTTTGACGAAAGGCCCGTCCTAAAAAACGCCTGGATGCCGCCATGAATCCTCTTTCCCGTCATCCACCCTAAGCTGCAACCAGCACATTTTTCAGGGTCGTCATATGTTCAAGGGCTTTACCTGTGCCCAGCGCCACACACGACAGTGGATCTTCGGCAATGGTGACAGGCAACCCTGTTGAGCGCTTAAACACAACGTCCAGCTTATCCAAAAGCGCCCCACCTCCTGTGAGAACAATGCCGCGTTCTACAATATCAGCAGCCAGCTCTGGGGGTGTGTTTTCAAGGGCCGTCTTCACGCCATCTACAATCATGGCAATGGGATCTGAAATGCTTTCAGCAATCTGACGCTCGCTAATCGACAGCTCTTTCGGCACACCGCTCATAAGATCACGCCCCTTGATGTTCATGGAACGGCCAGCGCCCGTTTCTGTCATAATGGCCGAGCCCACTTCTTTTTTCACGCGCTCAGCACTGGCTTCCCCAATAAGCAGGTTGTGGTTTCTTTTGACAAAGCTGATGATGGCTTCATCAATTTTATCGCCGCCTGCCCGCACTGACTGAGCATAGACGATGCCGCCCAAAGAAATCACCGCCACCTCTGTGGTGCCGCCACCCACATCCACCACCATGGATCCTGTGGGCTCTGTCACCGGCAACCCCGCACCAATAGCCGCCGCCATAGGCTCTTCAATCAAAAAGACCTGTCGGGCACCGGCCCCTTCGGCAGAATCTTGGATCGCTCTTCGCTCCACAGCCGTCGAGCCCGAAGGCACGCAAATCACCACACGCGGGTTAGCAAAGCTGCGCCTGTTGTGAACTTTACGAATAAAGTATTTGATCATCTGCTCTGCAACTTCAAAGTCAGCAATCACCCCATCCCGTAACGGTCTGACAGCTTGAATGTTGCCAGGGGTGCGCCCCACCATCAACTTGGCTTCTTCACCGACGGCTAAGACTTGTTTCTTACCCTTCACCGTAGCTGTGGCCACCACGGAAGGTTCATTGAGAACAATACCACGCCCCTTGACATAAACCAGCGTATTTGCGGTTCCCAAATCAATGGACATGTCTGTGGAAAACCAGTCCAGAAGCCTAAAAATCATTCTCATGTTCCTTTTTTCGCCGATAAGATATTTATTTTTTCATCTATAAGATATTTATATTGACTTTTCTCTCCAAAATCTAGAACAGAAGACGAATCTTCCGCTGAGGCTCTGCCGATAGCGTTTCAAACGCCCACGAAACCCATGACAAAGCAATCTCAAGATCCGATGCTTCCACCGTCGGGCCACACCAAAAACGCAAGCAGGGCGGCGACATGGGGTGCCCCAAACAATCAAGGGCGCACTGCTCCCGCTCAAGCAACACAGACATTTTTTTCAGGAAAGCCCACTTTTCTTCTAACCCCAACACCTGAAAAGAGGGGTCCACAATCTCAAGGCAAACGCTGCTGTGGCTTCGGTGGCGTGGGTTTTTGACCACAAAGTCGATAAAAGGCGTCTTCGCAACCCACTGCTCGAGTACTTTTTTTGAGGCTTCCACACGGGCCAACATGCCCATGCGCCCTCCCCTTTTCTCAACCCACTCAAGGCTTGACAGCATATCCGCCACACTCAGCATAGAAACGGTGTTGAGCGGCACACTATCTTCAAAAAGGCTGGTCCGCACCTTGCCCTTCAGGGTCAGGCTGAGGGTGCGCGGAATAGGCCAGGCCGGAATATAGTTACGCAGTTGCTCCATGGCCTTAGGGCTGATCACCAACACACCAATGCCGGCTTCTGAACCAAACCCTTTTTGCCACGAAAAGGCCGTGACATCCAACAGCGGCCAGGGTATATCCGCACACAGCACAGCGGACGTTGCATCACAAATCGTCAATCCTGACCGTTTTTGAGGAATCCACGGCTCATGCTGAAGCCAAAGACCTGAGGTTGTGCCACACCAGGTAAACACCTGATCACGATCAAAATTGGCTTGATCCATGGAAGGCAGCACGCCAAAAGAAGATTCAAAACATCTGAGGTCTGAAAATTTAAGTTGATCTTGAATGTCTTCAACCCAGCGTGCACCAAACAGATCAAAGGCCCACGCATCAATGCCCCGCAACCCCAAAAAATTCCATAAAGCCGCACTCATGGCCCCTGTGGCTGAGCCAGGAATCAGCGCCACTTTGTAGGTGGCCGGAATGGCCAGCACATCACGCATGCGAAACACCAGGCTCTCAATTTGCTTGGCGGCCGGCAGGCAGCGGTGTGAACGCCCAACAAGAAAATGGTCAAGGGCTGACAAACGCCAACCCGGATGCTTAGCGGTGGGGCCAGAAGAAAAATAAGGCGTGGTAGGTTTAAGAGATGGCGACAGCAAAACCACAAAACTCCCTTGTCAGACAACGTCCATTGTTTTTATTGTTTTTTGGTGCCTTTTCATAGACATCACACACAAATTTTCCCTAGAGTGCCGTATGTCTTCATAAAAAAAGATTAAAAAATAAAATAATCACGGAATTTATCTATCATAAGGATTGCGCACCCTTTTTAAGGATAGCCTCAAGGGCACCCCTTCTAGATGAAAGTGCGTGCGAATCTTGTTGAGAAGATAGGTCTCATAGGAAGCTGGCAGCCCTTCCAAACGGTTCCCAAACAATGCAAACGTCGGCGGGCGCGCTTTGGTTTGCACAATGTATTTAAGGCTGATGCTACGCCCTTTATGAAGCGGCGGGGGATGGTGTTGTATCATGGTTTTGAGCATATGATTAAGCCGCCCGGTGGACAGGCGCGTTTGCCAACGCGTGTAACACAGCTTCACCGCGCGCAACAGGTCAGGCACACCTGTGCCCGTTTCAGCCGACAAAAACACAGGCATCGCCCCACGGATTTTGGGCAAGAGGCTCTCTAAGGCCTCTGTGACCTCTTTTTTCAGAGCCGCCACATCCACCTTGTCACATTTGTTCACGGCCAACACAATGCCGCGCCCTTCTTCAATGATGTGGGAAGCAACCTTGAGGTCGGCTTTTTCAAAAGGGCTTGTGCCATCCATCAGCAATACCACCACATGAGCGAAATGAATGGCTCTGAGGGTATCGGTCTCTGACGCTTTATCCAGAGCATCTTTGTCTAAAGAACGACGGCGCAGACCCGCCGTATCCCACAGCAAGGCTGGCTTTCCATCAAGATTGAAGGGCGCCACGATGGCATCACGGGTCAATCCGGCCACAGGCCCTGTTTGCACGCGCGCGCGCCCTAAAAGCCGGTTCATCAGGGTGGATTTACCCACGTTGGGCCGGCCCACCAACGCCAAATGCACAGGCCCTACTGGAGAAGCATCCTCATCAAGAGGCGCGGATTCCGATTCACCCTTGGGTTCACCTTGAGGTTCGAGCTCTTCTTCCGTACCCTTTATGCCGTCTTGTTCTATGTTTTCTGCAGACTGCTGCTTGATCTTAGGGGTCATCAAGGCCTCCAGCGCCTCATCCAAAAGGTCAAGGCCCGTCCCATGGGCAGCCGATACGGGCACCACATGGTGAAACCCCATTGTATGCGCTTCCCAAAACCCTTCGGGCATGTTTTCAGGCAAGACGCATCGATCACATTTGTTGACCACCACCAGCACAGGCTTGGACGATTTGCGTAAAGCCTTGGCCCATGCGTGATCTTCTTGAGTCAAGCCCACGCGCCCATCAATCACAAAAAGAAAAAGATCCGCTTCATCCCAGATCTCTTTTAAAAAAGGAGAGGTCATATCCCGCGGTGTGCTGCCGGGGGTATCATAAAAGATTCTCTCCCCTGAAGGCGATCGGCCCTCTTTCACATCACGGGTCACCCCAGCTGTTGGCCCGGTAATAGCCCGTCCGCCGGGCACTAAACTGTTAAACAGCGTCGACTTGCCCACATTCGGCCGGCCCAACAAAAGCACACGATAGGCCACAAGCTTTGCCTAACCCTTGAGGGTGGGAACAAGGGAATACAAGGTTCCCTCTTTGCTCAACACCAAAAGAGACGAAGCGCCCACCACCGGCAACACAGCACAATCACAACTCAAGGACAGACCGCCTTCTTTCGCCTGCCCCTTATGGGGACGATAAAGCCTTATATCGCCCCGATCACTCAAGACATACAGGGCATCATTAAGCAAAACAGGACCGAACCAAAGGCGAGAGGGTATAGGCTTGTCAGCCTTTTGATGACGATCTGTAAGCTTTGTCAGCCAAAGCGTCTCACCCGTGCGCCGATCCAAACGCAGCAATGTGTCTTTTTCTATCAAAAAGAGATCCTGCCCCAAGATCACCGGCGTCTGAAGCCCTCCCACCGGCCGCTCCCACACAACACTACCCGTGGTCATATCAAGGGCCATGGTTTTTTGAAAAGAGGAAGCAATATAAACCATCCCACCCTGAATCACCGGGGAGGCCACAATATCTGACATCTTTGACAGCTCGGTTATCTGCATATCTGGCGACATCACATAAGTCCACACCACCCGCCCTGTCTTGACGTTCAACTGATAAATCTCACCCGAGGAATAACACACCACCACCTTGTCTCCAGACACCGCCGGCAGAGAGGCCCCCAAAAACTGCAAGTCCTCAGGCACACCGTGGTGAGTCCACAAAGGATAGCCCGTCACAGCATCCAGCACGTCAAGCTGATTTTTTGTGGTGAGCAAGAAAACCCGGCCGCCTGACACCACGGGCGCCGCACGGAGCAAAATCCCCGTTTTTTGTTGCCACAAAAGCTTCCCCGTGGCGGCCTCAAAACAAAAACACCCCCCCTCAGGAGAGGTCACGTAAAGACGATCTTTCCACAGCGCGCACCCGCCCCCCAAAAAGACGGATGTTTTTTCTTCAACCACCTTATAAGACCACACCTTTTTGCCCGTTGCCTCCTCAAGGCAAAAGACTTGGCCTGCAGACACAAAAAACACGCGCCCCCACGCCACAATAGGCGGCATCAAGACATACGAGTTATTCCATGATCCACTCGAAAAGGTCCACCCTTTTTCCCAATGGTCGGATACGGGCGTCTGGCGCAAGGCGGGGATATGATTGGTTGTGTTCACAAAAGGCATCGGCCACGCCCCAGCCTGAGAAGGCTTCGTCTTGCTCACAGGCGGAATCACGCGTTTTTTGGGTGCCTGGCCTTGATCACGATCGCTGAAAATATGCTCCCGCTTCCCTTTAAGAGGCGGCTCATTGCTGCCCTGACATGCGCTTAACACCAGGGCACAAACACACAACCTGAAAAGCCAAAAACACTTGTTAAGACACACGGGGCAATGCAAAACCTAAAGCAATAAGAGCCACCTCAGCGCGCATACGCAGGGAAGGAGACATAGACAGCGTTGTAAACAAACGCTCATATAAAGCGCCAGCTTTGGTCAGCTCTTTCGACTTCAACGCCTGCAGGGCCTGCACCTCTAAGCTGAGCCCCTTCCAAGGATTTTCAGGTGTTTCATAGTGCGACAATTGGGGAACACTGGGCTGTTCAGCAAAATCGAGCGAGCCATACGCCAAGCTGATGGTCAATAATGATTGCAGGGCAACGTGCCCTATTTGCTCCATTTTCTCAGCCAAGCCCTGAACGCTCATATGCCAAAAACGGGTCCACTCAGGATCCCGCAAAGTCAATGCCCGGTCCCTGGCCACTTTTGTCAGGCCTAGTTGTGCTAACTCACCATACCCCCTGCCCGCCGTCTTTTTCACCAACTTTTTCAGCAAAGGCTCGGCCTTTCTGTATTGACCACGCTCAAGATGTGCCAACGCCTCTTCATAAAGCATGCTACGACGCTCGACCCGCTTTGTGTCGAGGTGAGACCAAAAAAGATAGCCGCCCACGGCCACCAAAAGAGCCGCAGACAAAACGAGGGCATAAAACCCATAGGAAAGCCAGAATTTTTGCCACTCTTCTTGTTTGATTTCTTCTTTAATCTCTTCCAACAGGCTGGCCATAGACAACATCAAGCTTATATAAGTTCCTCCTTCATGGCATACCTGTTGCATCCCAAAAAAGCAAGAGGAACCCGATCTTTCATCGTGTGCGTGTCATCTTTTGTACTTATTGGTTGGTCATATCTCTTCTTCATGCCGAACCACACCCCTCGCTTCAGCCCTCTTTATGCGACACCGATGTGGTCAAGGAATGTGTCCGCCGGTGTCAACGGGAATGCAGAGAAGATTACACAAAAAGGCCTTTTGTTACCCAATCAAGCACTGTGCGTGTTTCAGAAAATGCTTGCTGTGAAGATTGTCCACGCTTGTGTACAATCAATGAAAAAGGGTTGCGCGGTGAAATGAAAAAGGGAAGCCCCATCGCCCGCTCAATGTTTGATTTTTATGCAGAAAACAGATGCTTTCCTGAAAACACCTCCTTTTTCTATAAAAGTAAAACGTGGCTTTTGAATTGGATGGAATCTTTTGTGAAATAGTGCGAAGATGGCTCGCCTTAAGAGGCTGCAGGCAACCGGCGGCATTGATGATGCGCGGTCAGCACCTGAAACAAAATATCTTGGGCCAGCGCCGCGGTGCGTCCTTGAAGGTCGATGTCTGGGTTCAATTCCACAAGCTCAAAGGCCGAAAAGCCGGGATGCTGCCACACACAGGTCAGCGCTGGCAACAGATCCTCAGGGAACAGCCCGCCAGGTTCGGGGCTTCCCACGCCTGGCGCCACGGTGGGATCAAACGCGTCCAAATCCATGCTCACGCCAAAACGCCTTGTTTTCTGCGTGATCAACTCAAGCGCCTCACGCATGCACACTGTCACCCCCCGTGACCTGATTTCATCCATATAAAAAATGCGCACCCCCAACCGTGTGAGCAAGTGGTGCTCTCCAGATTCAAAGGATCGCACCCCAAAAAGCACAAGATGGCTTGGATGAATCTTCTTGTGCGCAGAGAGCAGACCCGTCAACACCTCAGGGCCATATCCTAAGAGAGATGCCACCGGCATGCCATGATAAGCGAAAGATGGAGTAGTGTGCGGCGTGTGGGCATCCATATGGGCGTCAATCCATAAGAGCCCAAACTCTTCCCGCGCGTCAAGAGCCTCTGTCACGCCGCTCCATGTGCCCACCGCCACGGCATGATCACCGCCCACCACAACAGGAAATTGACCGTCTAACACAAGGTCGCGCACATGATGCGCCACGACATCACAGTGATGAGACACTAAAGGCAAACGCCCCTCATCCAAAGCCATCACTTGCTGAGAAATACGCACCGAAGGGTAGAGGAGAGAGTGCCATAAAGCATCTATACCGTGACGTGAAAGGTTGGCGCCTAAAGACGATTGCCACACCGCCTCAGGGCCACCCTCGGTGCCTAAAATTTGTGCGCCCCAGCCACTTGCGGCCCCCACAAAACAGTATGACATCACTTAACCTTTCGGTCCTTGGTCAACAAGCACCATGAATCAACACTTTCTTCCCCGCATACCCCAAGAGCAAGCAAAGAAGAGAGGGGAAGTCCATAACGCACTGAAAACACACACACGAAAAACCAACACATCCCCCAAGAACACAACTGGCGATCCTCATTGAAAAAAGCAAAGGAAAAACAAAGAACGGATGTAACAGAAGACCATGAAGTCAAAGACCCTGGCCACGCCACCCTCGGCTGTGACCTCACACCCTCTTCGTGGTGGGCCCGGTAGGACTCGAACCTACAACTACACCGTTATGAGCGGCGGGTTCTGCCAATTGAACTACAGGCCCATAAAAAAAGAGTACACCAAAAACCCCGCAACACAGAGCTTTTTTGTGTACTCTCACATCATCTCCCTCATGCACAAGGCAGACAGGATGTGTTAGGCCAACTCCACCGTGGCACCTGCAGCTTCGATTTTTTTCTTCATCTCTTCGGCATCGGCCTTGGGCACGCCCTCTTTAACCACCTTGGGGGCGTCTTCCACCAGCTTTTTGGCATCAAGAAGACCCAACCCTGTGATGGCCCTGATTTCTTTAATCACGGCCACTTTTTGAGAGCCAGCTGACTTCAGCGTCACATTGAACTCTGTTTTCTCAGCCGCCCCGGCATCAGCCGCAGGCCCCGCTGCCGGCGCCGCCATGGCCATAGCAGGTGCAGCCGCAGACACGCCCCACTTATCTTCCAGCAGTTTTGTGAGCTCTGAAGCTTCTAAGACTGTTAACCCTGACAGATCTTCAACAATTTTTTCCAATTTTGCAGACATAACCCATATTCTCCTTTGTGATTATTTCCTAAAACCCTAAACCTATTTTTTTTCACTGTAGGCTTGCATCAAACGCGCAAGACCCGCACCAGGGGCGCTGACCGTACGCACCATGCCAGATGCCGGCGCCACCACAAGACCCACAATTTGCCCACGCAACGCGTCCAACGAGGGCAGTGATGCCAACGTTTTCACCCCTTCAGCATCCAAGACATTCCCGTCCAGAAAACCGGCCACCACCTCAAATTTCTTATGTTCCTTGGCAAAATCTACGCTCACCTTGGCTGCCGCAATGGGATCTTCAGAATAAGACAACCCCATCGGGCCCGACACATGATCCGCCAGCCCTTCAGCCTCACCCCGAGAAAGGGCCAGTTTCAACAAGGTGTTTTTCACCACACGATAAGACGCCCCGGCTTCCCGCGCACGATGACGCAACGTCTCTGCTTCACCCACATCAAGACCTGTTTGACGCGTGAGCACCAGCAAGGTTTGCTGCTTAAGCGTTTGAGATAGATTGTCTACAAGAGCATGTTTGCTCGCACGATCCATAACAAGACCTCCGCTATCACTTCATTCATACCACCGCAAAGAAGAATCAGCGAAAACGCCCCATCTCAACAGGATTTACCTCACGCACCTGCCGTCTTCGATACGGACCGTGACAAACGTCACATTCCCAACATAAAAGGTCTTACCATCAAAAGCAAGAGCCTTCCTGCACAGAAAGTCACACCCGCGCGTTGCGCGGCTTATGCTGAAAACAGAAAAGTTTATTGTCTTTTTATGATTTTAATAAACATCTATTCGCGTTAATACCAACATATATTGTTATATTTACCATATTAAATAAATTTTATGTCTCTATGAGATTTTTCTGGCTGGCACATATTATCTTCGTTGTGATGGCGCTCACACAAACAGCGCACGCCAGCTTGATGAACCGCGTTGTGGACAACAGCACATCCAACGCAGGCGGAGGAGAATCAGGCAGCCTGATGGACCGCACCGTGGATACCTCACCCAAGCCCACGTCACCAGCCATGAGCTCTACACCTGTTCAGACAGAAGACGCTCTCCAAAAACGTCTAGAGTCAAGCTCATCAGAACCTTCAGATGCTGTCAAATCACCACCTCTCTCGCCTGAGCAGAAAAAAAGACAAGAGGCTATGCGGAAAGACTTTTTAGATAAAAACACACCGGACGACACGCAAAAGGACCAGAGCACGCAAGGCGCCAAAAGGCCCTCACCCAAAAAACGACCCGCACCACAACCGCCTAAAA
>NZ_JQAJ01000005.1 GCF_000742475.1 Candidatus Hepatobacter penaei
CTAAGAACCTGTTTTTAGATACATCTTCCCCTTCCTGCCGCTGAATCTACCATGGGCTCTTAGAAAAACCTGAGCCATAGGACCACATCTTTCCTTCTCATTCTGAGCACTGTGAAAGGCAATTGAGGGATATGTGGATAACTCGGTGGACAATGCAATCCCATCTAGTCCCATTGACTCCCATAAAATCCCATGATAGTCTTAGAAACATAGGGTCACTTTTGTTTTGAGTTTGTGTGGATGGATAAAAACGACAGGAAACAAACGGTGGAAAAAACGCTTGATACCTTCCCGGCAGAAAAGGCGGCCCCCCAGGCACCGGCGCCTCAAGATGTCATTCAAGACACACACAGCAGCGTGAGCCTTGTGCCAGAAGACGAACCCTTTTGGAAACAGTTTTTGAAAGGACGCATGAAGTGAGCGGCCTCTTTCTGTCCTTAACTGACACCTCCCTTACTTCCTCCCCTTTGTCCTTATTACTTTTCTTGCGCATTCATCACGTCTTTCTTTTGGAGCAAAGGGGTGGCTTATGAGCTTGTTCCTATCCACGTTTGTGAACAAGATTGATAAAAAGGGCCGCGTGAGTGTGCCGGCCCCTTTCCGCACTCTGCTAAGCCGCAGTGAAACACGAGGGTTTGTGGCCTTTCGATCCCTGGTGCATACCGCTATTGAGGGATTTGCCTCAGAAAAGATGGAGGACCTAGCAACGCGCGTGGATGCTTTTCAGCTTTTTTCTGAAGAGCAAACGGATCTCACCGCCAGCATTTTTGCTGATGCCCATGTGCTCACCTTTGACAGCGAGGGGCGCGTGATGCTGACAGAAGCCTTGAGAAGCCACGCAGAGATTGACACAGAGGTGGCCTTTGTGGGGCGCGGTCCCACGTTTCAAATGTGGAATCCCAAACGTTTTGATACCTATCAACAACAGGCGCGAGAGCGCCTTAAGGTGTCCAGACCCACCCTCTCTCCCTCATCAAAAGTGGGGGCTGCATGACACACGCCCACACCCCTGTCATGAAAAAAGAAGTGATGGAAAAATTATCACCGCTAAGCGGGATGTTTCTCGATGCGACCTTCGGCCGGGGGGGCTATACTCAAGGTATTCTTGAGAGTAAACACGCAACCGTCGTTGCCTTAGATCGCGATCAAACGGCCATTGACTATGGACGCACCCATTTTCATCAAGCCCTCGAAACCGGTCGTCTTTGCCTGCACCATGCACGCTTTAGCACCCTCTCCACCTATGTGCACCACGAAAGCCTCGATGGCGCTGTGTTTGATTTGGGGTTGTCCTCTCCCCAGGTGGATGAGGCGAAGCGCGGGTTTTCCTTTAGCAAACAGGGCCCGCTTGACATGGATATGGGCCTTAGCCAAAAAAAGGCATCCGATCTGCTCAACACGGGTTCAGAAAAAGAGATTGCGCGCATTCTCTTTCAGTTTGGCGAAGAACGCCGATCACGCCAGATTGCCCGCAAGATTGTTGATAAAAGACGCACCCACCCTTTTCAACACACACAAGATGTGACTTCCCTTTTTGAAGGTGTTCCTCACAAACCAGGCACCATACACCCCGCTACCCGCACGTTTCAAGCCTTGCGCCTGTGGGTGAACGAAGAGCTTGAAGAATTGACCGCTGCCCTGACCCACATAACCCATGCCCTCCGGCCGGGTGGACGTTTTGTGTGCGTATCGTTTCACTCTCTTGAAGATCGCCTTGTGAAACAGTTTTTAAAACCCCTCCAGCCTACACAACCTTCACGGCATGTGCCTCAAAGCCTCGAAAGGCCGGTCAGCCCCTTTCGTGTCCCGCCCCGCCAACCTCAACGACCTCAGCCCGAAGAAATAGCCCACAACCCACGGGCACGATCGGCCAAACTGCGGTGGGCAATTCGGGAGATGAGATCATGACAAAAAAAATGATCTTCGGCATCGGCAACCTTCTGCTTACCGGGCTATTGGTGATGTACTTCAAATATTATGTGGCCAGCCTACGCCACCATGTAAGCCAACAACAAGCCCATCTCACCGAACTTCAGGGCCGCATGCAGCTCCTTTCTCTTGAATGGGCGCACCTGAATGCCCCTGAGCGCCTCGACCACCTTTCCAAACAATTTCTAAAGTTTTCTGCCATAACGCCTGAACAAATGAAAGGGGCTTTCTAGCTGAGAAAGGAGTGAATGTGAGGAGTATATCGAGACCAGAACTTGATTGCCACAGCCGCACCTATGGTATGTTGTGGGTGTTTTCGTGCCTTTTTGTGTTAGCCGGTGTGCGTTTGTGCCTGTTGACCAGCAAAAACACATGGTTTTCCGACCACAGCATGCCGCACACACCCCCAGCCCTGGCTTCGTTTTTTGACCGGAACGGGGTACTCATTGCTGGCAGCCTTCAAACCTATTCCATTTATGCCAATCCTCAAAAAACGCCTCATAAGGCAGAGGTTGTTAAAAAAATGACAGCGTGTTTCCCCGACCTTGACGGAAATCAACTCACAAAACGCCTCATATCAAACAAGGGGTTTGTGTGGATCAAACGGCACATCACCCCAGCGCAAAAAGCAGCCTTTCTCAAAATGGGGTTGCCGGGGCTTTTTCTTCAGAAGGATGTAAAACGCATCTATCCACAAAAGAACCTTTTTTCTCATATTGTGGGCATCACAGATATCGATGGACGAGGCCTGTCAGGTCTTGAAAAAACATTTTCTATGCACAGCCAAGATGTGTATACCTCTCTTGACAGCCGCGTTCAATATGCGATGAAAGCCGGGCTGGCTCAAGCGATTCAGCATTTTCAGGCCGAGGCAGGCAATGCGATTTTGCTGGATATCAAAAATGGTGAAATCTTGGGCATGGTGTCGCTTCCGGATTTTGACCCTAACAAACCGCAACAAGCCACACCCCAACAGTTTTTTAATCGCAACACCATGGGCGTGTATGAATTTGGGTCTGTGTTTAAAATACACAACGTCGCCATGGCTCTTGAGCATAAGTCCACATATCTTCACACCCTTTATGATGCGTCCACGCCGCTGCGCATGGGCAGGTTTGCGATTCGCGATTTCAGGGGCAAGGGCGGCAAACTCACGCTCCAAGAAGCCTTTCTTCGTTCCTCCAATATTGCGAATGCTAAGATTGCTCTTCATGCGGGGATTCAACAACAAAAACGTTTTTTTGAGAAAATGTCTTTTTTTCAACGTCTCCCCCTGGAGCTTCCTGAAGTGGCACACCCCATGGTGCCCGCGGTGTGGAGAGAGTCAACATTGGCCACAGCCTCTTATGGATATGGCATATCGATCACCCCGCTTCACTTGGTAAAAAGTGTGGCCTCCATTGTCTCTGGCTTTCACTGTGTCCCTACGCTAAGGAAGGTGGACACACCCCTCTCGCGCCCACGCGTTATCAAACCCAGAACTGTGCAGTTTATGCGCACAGCGCTAAGAGAATCTGTGCATCAAGGTCATGCTAAAAAAACCCATGTCCAAGGCTATGCCCTTGGCGCTAAAACAGGCACCGCCAACTTGTTGAGTGCCACCGGCCAATACCGAAAAGGAGAAAATCTTGTATCGTGTGTGGGCGCTTTTCCCATTCATAACCCGCGCTATGTTTTGCTTGTCACCCTCGAACACCCCAAGCCCTCGGCAGAAACCTACGGCTATACCACCGCTGGCTGGACAGCGGCCCCTGCCTTTAAGAACATCTTCCTTTCCCTCACGACAATCTTGGGCTTTTCACCCCATGCTTAGAATAAATAATTGACAAGAAGGCGAAGGTGGAGATGAATAGACAAAGGTAGAGGATTGAAAAGAATAGAATTGACCTCATGACGACGCTGACCACAGAACTACTCTTCCGCACCTTGCGTCCTTCTTGTTTTTTCAAAGGACAAACGACCAACTTCCACGGCATTACTGACCACTCATCACAAGCGGGTCCGGGCATTGTTTTTTTTGCTCTTCCCAGCAAACAACGAGGGCCAGAGGGGTTTATTGACCTGGCACTTCACAAAGGGGTCACCGCCATCGTGGCCCCCGAAGCGGTGGTGATAAAAAAACAAACCATTTTTTCTCACATCACCTTTTTTGGCGTGAAGGACATTCGTCTGGCGTTGGCTGAAACAGCCCACCTTCTCTTCCCTAAAACCCCTGATTTTATGGCAGGCATTACCGGCACCAATGGGAAGACGTCTATTGCCAATTTCACCCACCAACTCTGGCAGAGTTTAGGGAAAAAATCCATCAGCTTGGGCACCCTGGGTCTTAAGGGTATGGACTATTTCCCCCTATCACCTACGCACACAACCCCTGAACCTTTAGACCTTTATCCACTTCTTGATGAAGCCGCAGGACACGGGATCACGCACTGCGCCCTTGAGGCCTCAAGCCATGGCATTCATCAACGCAGACTGGATGGGATCAAATTTAACGTCGGTGTGTTCAGCAACTTTTCTCAAGATCACCTGGATTATCACCTCAATCTGAGAACCTATTGGCTGGCCAAGGTGCGACTTTTTAAAGAGCTCATTGCCCACCAAGGAACAGCGATCTCTAACGTTGACCTCCCCCACGCTTATGACCTGGCCGAGGCTTGTCGAAAAAACAGCCTGACTCACTGGACCTATGGCATTGATGATGGAGACGTGAAGGTGAACAAAATCACCTGCCTGCCTGAGGGACAAAAAGTTGAAGCCACCTTTTTAGGCCAACCCCTCACGTTCTCGTTCCCCCTTATTGGCCGCTTTCAGTTGGAAAATCTGATTGCCTCTTTGCTCATTGTGCATGCCTCGGGCGTCCCTCTGAAAGAGCTGATCCCCCACACCCCCAACATCACACCTGTGGAGGGAAGGCTTGAGTATGTGGGAACCACGCCTTCAGGTGGATCTATTTATATTGACTATGCCCACACCCCAGGGGCTTTGGAGACGGCACTGAAAGATTTGCGTGCCCATACAAAAAAATCTCTTTTTGTGGTGTTTGGATGCGGCGGGGACAGAGATCAAAGCAAACGCAGCCAGATGGGCCACATTGCTCATACCCTGGCAGATCAGGTGATCATCACAGATGACAACCCTCGACAAGAAAACCCTGATCATATAAGAAATGACATCTTAAAAGGGGCCCCCGATGCTCACAGCATCCCAGGGCGCGATGAAGCCATTTCTGTGGCCATAGATAAACTGAAGGAAGGCGATGTCTTGGTGATTGCAGGCAAGGGACATGAGCGGTTTCAGGTGGTGGGCACACGTTCTCTTCCCTTTAATGACAAGCATGCGGCCTTAAGGAAACTGAAACAGCTTAAAGCCTCTTAACCCTATGAACGCAGCAACCTTGTCCCCCCAAAACCCCTCATCTCAACCTCTTTTTACCTGGTCGGCGTTAGCCTCTCTCTTATCCACCCACGTCCCTGAAGGCTTGGCACCATGCATGGGGTTTTCGATTGATACGCGCACATTGCAGCCCAACGACCTGTTTATTGCCATCAAGGGACCTCATTTTGATGGTCATGATTTTCTTGATGACGCCTTTGCAAAAGGCGCCTGTGCCGCTCTGGTGGCCTCATCATGGCCTCACCATCACCCCCAAGGCCTTGTGGTCCATAATCCCCTCACCGCCCTTGAACACATCGCCCACGCGGCACGCCAGCGGGCCACGGACACTACCTTTATTGGCATTACCGGCAGCGTGGGGAAAACCAGCACGAAAGAAGGGTTAGCCTGGGTCTTAAAAGATCGCGGCGTGTTTGCTTCACGCAAAAGCTTCAACAACCACATCGGCGTCCCCCTTACGCTGGCCAATCTGCCGCCACACACCCCGCAAGCTGTATTTGAGTTGGGCATGAGCCATGCAGGGGAAATACGCGCCTTAGGCACTCTCGTCAAACCCCATGTGGGCCTTATCACCGCCATTGGCCCCAGTCACCTTGAACATTTTTCTTCCCTTCAGGGCATTGCGCTGGCAAAGGCTGAGCTTTTGGAAACACTCATCCCACCCGGCATCGCCGTGCTGAATCGGGATGACGACTTTTTTCCGTTGTTAGAAAATATCTGTCACCAGCAAGGTGTGGGCACCCTTATCACCTTTGGTGAGCATGCCCAGGCTGATGTGCGTCTTCATGAATGGCATGCGCAAAAGAACGGCACGTCATTTTCCTGCCTCTATTTTGGCCACCCCCATCATGGCCAGATCCCCCACACAGGCAAACACTGGGTTATGGGCGCCTTGTCTATTTTGGCTGTCACCCATGCCTTGGGTCTCGACCCAAACGAGGTCCTCGCCCATCTCATGACATGGCCGTGTTATCAAGGTCGCGGTCAAACCCACACGATCACTTTCCACGGCAAAACCATCACGGTTATTGACGATACATATAATGCCAACCCCCTGTCTATGAAGGCCGCACTTGAAGCCTTGGCCTTAAGGCCCAAACCCTCAGGACGGCGCGTGATTGTGTTGGCTGATATGAAAGAGTTGGGAGACACAGCGCCCTTAGCGCACAAAAACTTAAGCCCCCTCATTCAGGCGTGCAGCGTGGATGTGGTGATGACGGTTGGCCCTTTGATGGTGTACCTGCATCGCGCCTTGCCGCCCACCCTTGAAACGCATCATGTTTCTGATTGGATTCAGGCGTGGCCTTTGTTAACATCTTTGTTAACACATGGTGACATGATTCTGCTCAAAGGGTCACGATCCATGGAATTGGACAAAGTTGTGGATCGTTTGCTTTCTGCGGCGGCTGGGCCAACGTGACATTGATTGTGGATTTTGATCATGCTTTATGCTCTGTTTAATGCGCTTGCTACCCACCAAGGCATCTCCCTGTTTGGGTATATCACCTTTCGCACGATTCTTGCATTTTTGACCTCTTTTGTGGTCAGTTTTTTGCTCGGACCTGTGGTGATTCGCATGCTCAAAACCTATCAAACGCGGGGGCAACCCATTCGATCTGATGGACCGCAAACACATATTACTCAAAAAAAAGGCACCCCCACCATGGGCGGCCTCTTGATTCTCTTAGGGTTTTCTTCTGCAGCCCTTCTGTGGGGCAATTGGAGCAATCCGCCTACATGGTGGTTGTTTTTTGTAACGCTGGCCTTTGGCCTATCGGGGCTTATTGATGACGCTCTTAAACTTGCTCACTTTAATCACTATGGCCTTAAACCCCTCCATAAAACTCTGGTACAGGTGGCTTTTTCGCTTGTGGCTGTGGGATGGTTGTGGATGATTTTTCCTGCGCACCTAAAAGACACACTGCACTTCCCCTTCTTTAAGGATGCCCTGTGGCATTTGTCTTTCTTATTTCCTGTATTTTCCATGCTGGTGCTGATTGGCAGCGCCAATGCTGTGAACCTCACAGACGGGCTTGATGGGCTTGCCACGGGGCCTGTGGTGATATGTACCACGGTGCTGTCTATTATTGTTTATTGCGTGGGGCATAAAGAGTTTGCGTCCTATCTGCACATTCCTTATGTGCCTGGTGTGGGCGAAGCGGCTGTGTTGGGCGGCGCTCTCATTGGCGCGTGCTTAGGCTTTTTGTGGTATAACGCCCCCCCGGCCATGATTTTCATGGGGGATACCGGCTCCATGGCCATGGGCGGTTTTTTAGGGGGGCTTGCGCTCTTAGCCAAGCATGAGCTGATTTATGCCTTCATTGGGGGCATTTTTGTGCTTGAAACCCTGTCGGTGATTGTGCAGGTACTCTATTTTAAACACACGCGCAAACGCATTTTTCTGATGGCGCCCATTCACCATCACTTTGAAGCCAAGGGGTGGTCCGAGTCATCTGTGGTCTTTCGTTTTTGGATTATTTCTATTATCCTCGGCGTTTTGGGTCTTGCCACGCTGAAGTTGCGTTAATCTTTTCCCATGGCTATGCACACGCTATCTCCTGCCAAGCCTGACCCCCTTGATTTTTTGAAAGATCAACGGGTGCTGGTGGTGGGCATGGGGCTTTCAGGGCTGGCCACAGCCAAAGTCATACAAAAAAGTGGCGCCCACGTCACCGTGACAGATGATCGTCACACAAGCGGTGAAGGGTTTGCCTATCAGCCGCCCGATCAGATTGACCCGAAGGGTTTTGATCTTATCCTCTTAAGCCCCGGCATTGCCCACAAAGGCCCCCACCCTCATCCATTGGTGGTAAAAGCGCTCAAAGCTGGTACCCCGCTGTCATCTGATGTGGATCTTTTTTTTCAAACACACCCCCCCGTCACCACCATTGGCATTTCAGGCACCAATGGTAAATCAAGCACCACCTCGCTGATTCACTGTGCTCTTTCTGCCTTGGGGCAACACAGTGTGATGGCCGGCAACATTGGCGTGCCCATTTTGACGGTCCTGCCCCTTGAAGGCAAAGATGTATGTGTAATTGAGCTGTCTTCCTATCAGCTGGAAACTGTACCCCATCTTTCGCTTGATCTGGCGATTTTATTGGCCATCACGCCCGACCACCTGGCGCGGCACGGCACCCTTGAAGCTTATGCGGCACAAAAACGCACCCTCTTCAACATCGGGTCTGCAGAAGGCCGATGCCTTTATGATGCTCATGACCCATGGCAAGCCCCCTTTGTGCGTGACGCCCCTCACCCACATCGTTTTATCCCCTATGCCCATGGCACACCCTTGAAGGCAGGGTTTTTTCTCATCAAAGACACCCTTCATGACACCTATCACACCCCACATACCACAGTGAAAGCCTCCTTTCCACACATGGCGGAAGCCACGCTTCTCACCTCTTTTGCGGCACTCAGGTTATTGGGGCATGATGCTCATGCCATCATCAAGGCCATAAAGACCTGGCCTGGCCTGGCCCATCGTTATGAGCGCGTTATCCCCTCTCAACACCCTGCCGCAAACATCACCTTCATTAATGATAGCAAGGCCACAAACGTGGAGGCAGCGGCGTTTGCCCTCAAAAAAAGCCAAGGCCAACCTGTGTTTTGGATTGTGGGTGGGCGCCTTAAAGATCAGGCAGATCTGACTCCGTGGATCCCTTACTTACCCTTCGTGACAGAGGCCTTTCCCATGGGCGAGTCAGCGGCGACTGTGGCCCAGTTTCTTGCCGATCACCATGTCCACCACATCCCCTGTTCGACCCTTGCCGCCGCTTATCAAGAGGCCGTGGCTGCCGCTGCCCGGTGGGTCCAAAGCAATCCCGGCAAACAGGTGCCCTTGGTTCTTCTCTCTCCAGGGGGTGCCAGTTTTGATGCTTTCCCCCATTTTGAAGCGCGCGGCGATCACTTCAAAGCCCTGATCCAAAGTGACAAGACGATAAAAACGCTTTAGACTTGCGTCTGGAGCTATGATACAGAAAGGCCGCGCCCTTGCTTGATTTTTCTTCTGCACGCACCAACCGCACGTTTTGGGGAGAATGGTTATGGACCATCGATCTGGCCACACTCTTTACCGTGTGCTTGTTGATGGGGCTTGGCATTCTTTTTATGATGGCGGCAAGCCCGAGCATTGCCTCACACTATGGGTATGAAACGTTTTTCTATCTCAAAAAACACGTGATCTTTGTGTTGGTGGGATTTGTAACGCTGCTTGTGAGCTCACATCTTTCGGTACACCATATGCGTCGCCTGGCCTTTGTGGGGTTTGGCCTGATGCTCTGTTTATTGTGGATGACCCTTTTTTGGGGAACACCCGTCAAAGGAGCCAAGCGCTGGATCAAGGTGGCGGGGTTTCCGTGTCAGCCTTCCGAATTTTTGCGACCATGCCTGTTGGTCGTCACCGCATGGCTGCTGAGTGAGGGCAAACGGTTAGCCGGCCAATTTTCAGGCATGGCCTGGGCGTTTGCCTGCCTCTTCATCAGTTTAGCCCCGCTGACTCTCCAACCTGACATTGGCATGACGTGTGTGCTTTTGGGCTCTTTTCTAACGCAAGTTTTTCTTGCGGGCCTTGCGTGGCGTTTCTTGTTTTTAGGGGCGGGCGTGTTTGCCCTGTCTGGTGTGGGGCTTTTCTTTCTCTTTCCCCATGTGCGCCACAGGATTGAGATTTTTCTTGGTCACAATAAAGGCGACCCTTTTGGGGATCAATTTCAAATCATCAAATCCATCCAATCCTTTCAGTCAGGCGGTTTATGGGGCATTGGGCCAGGAGAAGGACGCATTAAAGGGCATCTTCCTGACGCGCACACAGACTTTATTTTTTCTGTCACAGGTGAAGAATTTGGAGGGCTTTTTTGCCTTGCGCTTATGGTGCTTTATGGGTTTTTGATTCTCAGACACCTTTATTGGACCCTGTCTCAACACAGCTTATTTGTGATCTTAGGCGTTGCAGGTCTTATTACGAATCTGGGGCTTCAAGCCTGTGTGCACTTCTTGTCCACCTTAGGGGTCATTCCCACCAAGGGGGTGCCCTTGCCTTTTATGAGTTATGGGGGGTCATCGATGATGGGTGCTGCCATCACCATAGGCTTTTTGTTGGTTTTTACGAGAAAACGACTTTTTTCTTAAAGGCTTGAGACCGTCATGTTTTCAATCAACAGCGAAGGCGCGTTGAGCGAGCCACGCATCTCAAGATCATTGGCCGGCGTCAGGGAGGCAAACATGTCTTGCAAACGCCCCACAATGGTTACCTGATCCACAGGATAGGCCACCTCACCGCCCTCAATCCAAAGACCCGAGGCTCCCACGCTATAATCCCCGGTCAACAGATTGACCCCGCCCCCGCTTTCCATAATCTCGGTGACCAGCAGGCCGTTGTGCATCTCTTGCATCAGGGCTTGAGGCGACTTGTCTCCCGCCAGCACATTGACATGGTGCGCCGCAATGCCGGGCGGCCCACCGGCAGGCCAGGTGGCATGAGCCGTTGACGGCAAGTCCAACTTATGGGCAAAGCGCATATTCAAAAGCCAGGTCTCAAGCACGCCGTCTTGCACCAGTGGTGTTTTATGGGTGGGCAAGCCTTCCCCATCAAAAAGGCATGCACCAAAACCATAGGGCACATGAGGGTCGTCGACAATATGCACGCCTTTGGCAAAAACTTGCGTGCCACGGGCTTTTTGAAGGAAACTCATCCCCTCACACACCTTGCCGCCATGGATCGCCGCCAGCAAATGCCGCACAAGCATCGGGGCAATCTTATTCTCAAAAAGTACAGGATAATGGCCTGTCACCGCGCGCTTTGGGTTTTGTTTGCGCAACACGCGATGAGCTGCTTTGTTGGCCACGGCGGTTTCATCTTCAAGGTCATCAAGATTCATGGCAGCTGCGCCATACCCATCCACCTGCCGTGCACCCTCAGCGCCCGCCAACAACGCCACACTTACCCCATAGGTTGACGCACGATGCTGGCCATAAAAACCACCCCCTGTCACTAGAGTGGTCACGCTGTGGCCGTATCCGGCACTAGCGCCATCAGATCCATTGATACCGTCATGATCCAGAGCCGCACGCTCTAATGTTTCTGCGCGGCGTACAAGCTCATCCATCTCTAAGGTTCGCGTATCCACAGGCAGGGTATGGTTGCCTTGAAACCACATATCCGGAGATGAGCGCACAAGAAACCTATCCTCCGGCACAGAAGCAGCCATAGAAAACGCACGCGTCAAGAGGGCCTCAACATCATCCAGGCGGCTGGTGGTCACCACAGCCGATTTTTGCCCCACAATCACCCGTATAGATATATGCTCGTCTGAGGAAAACGTGGCGTCTTCAAGCACACCCAAACGCACCTTGGCTTCGGCATCTGTTTCGACCCGATGCACCAGGTCACAATCTGAAGCCCCTTTGGCACGTATTTTCTGCGCCAGGGACGTGAGCCTATCTTTAATATCCATACCGGCACTTTAAAGCCTTGTGCCCCTGTGCACAACCCCTGTCAGCACCCTCATGATACACAACCTATCCAAAGACAAAACGCAACCCAAAGCCCTGTCCACGGATTGGCAAAAAAAACACGCAAGCAACTTTGTGGCTCACGAATATCCAGATTCCATTGCTGCCACCCAAGATGCCCAGCCGCAAGCCCAAGGCCCAAAAAATAGGGCCATCCCCACTGTTCAGACCACCCAAGGGCCACCAAACATACCATCATCCCCACAAGGCAACACACAAAAAAGATGCCGGGATGATCTCCCCACAAAAGAGAGGTGGATTTCACCCCCACCTTGCTGTCATCAACGCGATCTTGATAGCCATACACCGTGTCATAATAAAGCGTCCACAAGATACCCGCCCCATAAAGCAAAAAAGGAGCAAAGGTCACAGATCGAAAATCCGGGTTCACCTGAAACCAGGCCACCCAAATGCCACTTGAAAAAAGAAACCCTAAATAAAGCTGGGGCCAGTATGTAACGCGTTTGAGCCACGGATAGGGAAGCACCAAAAGGGCTGCAAGAAGCCCCCCATAAATGGCCGCCATGCTCAGCTGCACAAGCACCCACAAAGCCAGCACCAGCATCACGCCTGAGGCGCACCCAAGCGCCACCAAAGAAACATCTTTTTGGGCCAGCGGCCTTTGCTGGGTTCGGGTAACATGACAGTCTATGTCTTGATCCACCCAATCATTGTAGGCACACCCCACACTCCGCGTCAGAAACGCCCCCCATAAAAAAAGAAGAAGATCCTGCCACCGTGGTTGTCCACCGCTTGCCACAATCAGCCCCCACAAGCACGGGAGATACAAAAGCATCACACCGCGAGGACGCATAAGGCGAAAAACATCTCCCAATCGCCATAAAGAGTGCTGATTCACGAACATAGGGTCCTTAACGTTAAGAGGCGGTCAGCAAATCATCCACCGTTCTTGCCTTGGCCACCATTGCGCGACGCGTCTTCAAGAAACGCACCGAGCGCATCTGCTTTTTGGGACGACGGCGCTTCGGTTTCACAGGCTTGCCCAACGAAGCTGATTGCAGGAAAGGCCCCTGCTGCCAGTTCGGCATGCGCTTAAGACTCTTTTGATTGAGGTTGGCATGGCGAAACCCCATTTCAAGAAGCGAGACCATCCGCTGATCACGCCACTTTGCGGTTTTGCCGCCAATGACCACGGCCATCAACCTTTTTTGTTTGCGTTTGGCGGAGGTCACCAGATTAAAACCGGCTTTTCTGATATAGCCCGTCTTCAAACCATCCACGCCATGCACGTTGCCCACAAGCTTGTTATGGCTTTTGTGGATCTTGCCACGGAAGGAAAATTTTCTGCGCTTAAAATAGGCATACTCTTTGGGAAAGTGTTTAACCAAAAAAATGCCTAGGCGCGCCATGTCATGCGCTGTGGTCATCTGCTTGGGGTGAAACAAGCCTGTGGCATTATGAAACGACGTACGCTTTAATCCTAAAGACCAAGCTCTGGCCGTCATCAGGCGCGCAAACCTTCTTTCTGATCCACCCACAGCCTCAGCCAGGGCAACAGCAATATCATTGGCAGACCGACACACCAGCGACAAAATGGCTTTTTCCACCGTAATCCAATCTCCCGGTTTTAACCCCAAACTTGAGGGTTCTTGCTGGGCCGCCCACCTGGAGATAGGAATTTTTTGATTCAAGCGCAACTGGCCCCGATGCAACGCATCAAACACCAAATAAAGGGTCATCATCTTGGTGAGCGACGCGGGATAGATCCGTTCTTGCGAGCTGATTTGATGAAGCACACGACCTGTTTGCACATCCACCACAATAGAGGCATATCGAGGGTTGGCGGCATAGGCCGGCCCCAATAACTGCCACATGACGCATAGGCAAACACAAAAATACCGCATCTTCATGACGATCATTTTCCAAGAATGATTGCTTATTCTAGACATCAAAAATCTACAGATCTGTTAACAAGGATGAACGCATACCGACACCCCCTTGTTTGTGTGCTTCTTTTTCTATAGTGTGAATGTTTCGAGAATACAAGAATCATTGTTAAAAAATTAACGATCAGCTTTATGGACTCTTTAAAAAATTTTTTGCCTTTTCTGTCCTCCATGCAGGGCAACGCCAGCCTTTGTTACACAGGAGAAGAAGCCGTCGCTTTGCTGAACACGCTTTATGAAGAAGGCAAGCAAATGTCGGAAGACATGATCCGCGACCTTCAAAAAGGCATTCCTTGCAACGGCAACATTCCCTGTTATCCTTATATTGCCTTTGCCGTAGCACCTAAGGAACTTAACATTGATGCCACCAGAGCCTATGGCATAGCATCAGAGCCAGGTGTGTATGGAACCACAGTCACAAGGCCAGATATTTTTGGTGCTTACTATCAAGAACAAATTAATCTTCTGATCCGCCACCACAAGGCACCCGTCCTTGTGGGAAAAAGCACATGGCCTATCCCACTTCCTTTTTTTCATGAGGCCTCTCTTTCTACGCTTGACCCCGCCACACTGTGGGACATGGCCAATAATGTCCCCTTGCCTGACCTGTCTAAAGTCGACGACAGCATTGCCAACGGCACCTATACCCTTGCTGACAAAAATGTGCCACGACCTCTGGCCCTTTTCACCGCAGAGCGTGTGGATTATTCGCTGCACCGCCTTTATCATTATTGCGGCACAGCACCTGAGCATTTCCAACATTTCATTCTTCTCACCAACTATCAGCGCTATATTGACCACTTTGTAAACCACGCCCTTGAAACACTCGAGAGCGACAGTGACTATACAGCCCTGGTGGAGCCCGGTGATATTATCAGCCGCAACCGCCAAGAGTTTGAAGCCAAACACAAAAACCGACCTCAACACTTGCCACAAATGCCCGCTTATCACCTCAAACGCAAAGACGGAAGTGGCACCACCTTTGTGAATATTGGCGTGGGACCCACCAATGCCAAAAACATCACCGACCATCTTGCCGTGTTAAGACCCCATTGCTGGATCATGTTGGGGCATTGTGCTGGCTTTCGGCGTTCACAACACTTGGGTGATTACGTCCTCGCCCACGGCTATGTCCGGGATGACCACGTTCTTGACCGAGACGTGCCGCTCTGGACACCCATCCCCCCCATCGCGGAAGTTCAGATGGCGCTGCAAGAGGCTGTGGTCAATGTGACAGGCCTTAAAGGCGCTGACATCAAAACGCGCATGCGCACGGGCACCGTGGTCAGTTGTGATGACCGGAATTGGGAAATCAGTGCGAAGGAAACCTTTGCCCGCTATAATCGCACACGAGCCATTGCGCTCGACCTTGAGTCAGCAAGCCTGGCCACCAACGGGTTTCGTTTTCGTGTACCCTACGGAACACTCTTGTGTGTGTCGGATAAACCTCTTCATGGAGAGCTTAAACTCAAAAATATGGCTACGCAGTTTTATAAAGATCGCGTGCATCAACACATGGAAGTGGGGCTTGAAACCATTCGCCTACTCCGCAGCCGTGGATCTGAGATTTTGCACTCACGAAAATTGCGAGGCTTTGATGAGCCACCCTTTAGATGATCCATCTATCAACACTGACGTGCCCTTTCATGCTCGATCAACACACGGATGCATGCCACACAGCTGAAGAAAATAATAAAAAAATGTTTAAAAAACAATATTTTCTTTTTTGATGAGGAGGTTTGTTAAGAACACACCCTTACGATCATACACAGTGTGTTATTTTACACTCACGAAACATTGTTAAGATATGATATGGGTCATGTGGGCGACGATTGTTAAGCCTGATGTTTGTAGTGTGTCTTTGGTGATATGATGGTAAAGATGTTGCGCTTTTTTCGTTTTTCTTTTTTGTGGGCAGGGTTGTTCTGCCTGCCTTTGTGCGCTGCTGAAGTGGCTCCCTTCTTCAACTATGAAGGGCAGAGTGTGATGATCACCGCGGCCCGAGGCATCAACCGCCAAATTTTATCCCTCTTCACGCAAAGCACATTTCCTGGCACATCCTCAAGCACCCTGTTTGCAGGAAGTTATCTCCTGCCCGGCACGGTATGGTCGTTTCCTTTGCGCCATCGTTTTGAGGTAGGCTATCAAGGCAACCGTCATGACGATTATCAAAGCTATACGCATGCCGTTGCGGGGTGGATGCCAGAAGCACTGGTTAACCTCAACCCTGCTTACATCTCTTTTGGCGCAGGCCCCTACCTGAAATCACGCGCCACACCTGTCAGCGGCGGTCGCTTTGCGGTGGTGGCGAACCTGGCCTTTGGGGTGACGTTTCACGCCGTCAATGTGGAGATGTTCTTAAGGCATCATTCCAATGCCTATACAGCTTCACCCAATCACGGCAATGATTTTTTTGGCATTGCCTTATCCTATAATTTCAGCCTGCACAGCCGCAGTTAAGGGCCGCTGGGCCTTACCCTTCTCTCAGAAACCTTGCCTCCAAAAAAATGTGCTCGTGAAAGATATTATAGAAAATTGCCTCTTTTTATTTTAAAAATTGTGTATTCGTGATTAGAATACTCTTATTCATTCACGTTATCCTTTTGTATGCGGGCACGCTTTTTTGTTATTGGCACGTTGTTGTCATTACCCCCCACCTATGTCTGGGCCGATTCTGCTCATGAAGCCTTTTTTGCGAACCACTC
This sequence comes from Candidatus Hepatobacter penaei, assembly GCF_000742475.1. NCBI lineage: Bacteria > Pseudomonadati > Pseudomonadota > Alphaproteobacteria > Holosporales > Holosporaceae > Hepatobacter (SeqCode) > Hepatobacter penaei (SeqCode). The sequence goes on from NZ_JQAJ01000005.1 coordinate 16,445, forward strand.
TCAGGCGGTCATGATCACAGGCGGCGCACCCGTCAACCGCCGGGCCTTTGATCTGTTTCTGAAAAACGCTCCCACCGAAAACCAACAGCACACCCTCTATGCCGCAGGTTATTATTTTCCTGGCACATTATGGGTATGGCCCATCCGTAATCGCCTAGAAATCAACTATCTCAACCATATCCACGAACGCTATCGCCATTTTGTGGTGGGGTGGGTGCCTGAGCTGCTTTTCAATCTTAAGCCGTGCTATATCGCCTTGGGGGCTGGCCCTGAAATCAAAAGCCGGCCCACACCCGTCAATGGGGGATATTTTTTCGTTGTGGCCAACCTGGCTTTGGGTGTGACGTTTGATCCTGTCACCATTGAAGTGGCGTTGAAGCACTTTTCTAATTTCTACACCTCTGTGCCCAACGACGGCATTGATTTTGTCACCCTCAGCGTTGGGTTTTCATTCTAGGGCCTTTTGGATGATGAAGTGCCCTTAAAGCCCCGTGCCACCACATACATTTCTGACGACTCTTTCCGACTCGATGCTGGCTTCACACAGTGCACATGAGAAAAACACTGTTTAAGTGCCTTAAGATACGCCGGATCGCCCCCGCCTTGAAAAATTTTGGCCACAAAATGTCCCTTGGGGGATAGCACCTTTTGTGCAAAATCCAGCGCCGCTTCGCTTAACGCCATAATGCGCAGGTGATCTGTGGATTTATGCCCTGTGGTGGAAGGCGCCATATCACTCAGTACCACATCTGCCCGACCGCCATAGGGGGCAAGGGCTTGCTCCAGCCACACTAACGCTTCATCTGACAAAAAATCGCCTTGAAAGAACAATGCACCGTCAAGAGGGGTCATCTCGCATAGATCAAGCCCCATCACCACGCCTTGCCGTTGCCCATCGTGAGATGGATCTTGAGAACGCCCGCACTTGTCTGATGCCGCAAGGGCGGGCGCAACATCTTGATCTGATCCACCTGACCCTTGGGTCCTGCCTTCTTTTGTCATAGCCTCGGCGGCTTGGGTTTTCCTCTTGCCGATTGTGGCGGCATCTGTTTTGAGGGGGCGGGGTCGGCCTTTCTTCTCAGCGCGGGACGGCTCTGCTAGACGCGATAGCGCCACTTCGCTCCAGCTGCCCGGTGCGCAGCCCAAATCAACCACCACCTGGCCTGGAACCAACAGCTTATACTTGTCATCCATCTCCATCAGCTTGTACGCCGCGCGTGAGCGAAAGCCCTCACGGGCCGCCCGTTTCACATAAGGGTCTTTGAACTGCCTCCTCAGCCATTGTTGAGAAGACATGGATAATGTCTTACTTTTATGAAAACGCATACCCTGCCCCCATGGATATTGACCTTCTATAACGCACCCCCTTATGATCATCCAAAACGCCCCCAGGTGCAACAATATCATGCCCCCTGCCTTTTCTGACCTTGCCAAAAAACGCGGGCCCAAAAAAACCTCCCCTCCACACAAGAGAAAGCGCAGGCCATCAGAAAAACAAGCTCCCCGCCGCCTACAAGGTCCCGGGTTAGACACAGCTAAGCAAGGCCTGTGGTTGTGGGGCTGGCATACCGTCTGTGCGGCCCTTGCCAACCCACAGCGAGGCAAGCTGGCGCTTTATGTGACAGAAAAGAGAAAAGCCATGCTTATCGACCAAGGTTTTTCTCTTGAGGCTCTGTGCCCTCACCATGTTGTGACGGCAGACACCCTTGATCAACGACTGCCTGGCGAGGCCCTCCATCAAGGCATTGCCCTTCAGGCACAGCCCCTGACCTATCCCTTATTCAAATCATGGCTTCATGATGAAGGGCGCGGCACACTGCTGGCGCTTGACCAGATCTGTGATCCCCAAAACATTGGCGCGCTCGCCCGTAGCACATGCGCACTCGGCGGAAGCGGCCTTATCTTGCCACAACAAGGCGCGCCTGCCCTGGATGGCGCCTTGGCCAAAGCTGCAGCGGGTGCCCTCGAGCATGTACCTGTTTTTTTGGTCACCAACCTTTCCCAATCTCTGCTCGATGCGAAAGAAGCCGGTTTTTGGGTGTCGGCCATTTCAGAAGATGGCCAGAGCCCCGAAGCCTGGACGCCATCAATAAACCATATTCTTGTGCTGGGCGCCGAAGGGAAGGGCCTGAGGCCCTTGGTAAAACAACGCTGTGACCAAAGTGTTTGTTTGCCCACAGCGCCTTCTTTTTCAACCCTCAACGTTTCGGTGGCCGGGGCGTTGGCCCTTTATATGGTCAAAGCGAAACAATCAGGATAGACTGTGCCTATCTATGAGGCACCTTCGGGCACATAGGTGGTCGGTGCCGCCCTTACGTGAAAGGAATGTGAGATGAGCCAAGAAGGTGGCCTTGAGGCCCCCACACGTCACCCCCTGCCCCTGGATGATCCATCGTTTTATGACGAAAAAGCGTTTGAGACTGAGCTGCGGCGCGTGGCAGATGTGTGTCATGGGTGCCGGCGGTGCTTTAACCTGTGCGCCACCTTTCCCAAGCTGTTTGATGCCATTGACGCCTCCAAAACCGGGGAGGTGGATGGCCTGACCCGTGAAGATTTTGAACCCGCCATCGATGCCTGCACCTTGTGCGATATGTGCTTTTTGGTGAAATGCCCCTATGTGCCGCCCCATCCGTTGAATGTGGACTTTCCGCATCTGATGCTACGCGCGCGGGCCATTGCTGCCAAAAAAAAAGGCGTGCCGTTTGTGCAGAACCAACTCACCCAAACAGACCGCAACGGCTGCGTAGGGTGCAAAATCCCATCCGTGGCCAACTGGGCGAGCAAAACTTGCAACACCCTCACTCGCCCCCTGCTGGAAAAAGCGGCAGGCATTGATAAACGGGCCGAGCTGCCTGCCTTTAACCGACGGGCTTTTTCTCAAACACCGCCACCCTATCCCCTCAATGACAAAGCACCGGCCTTGGGTGAGAAGGTGGTGCTTTACAGCACGTGTTTTGTCAATTATCACAATGACGCCATCGGCCAAGCGGCCATGGCTGTCTTGGCCCACAACGGCATTACCCCTGAGGTGGTGTATCCTGAATGCTGCGGCATGCCGCGCTTTGAAATGGGGCTGACCGCTGAGGTGGCCAACAAAGCCTTGCGCATAAGCCAGACGCTGATGCCTTTTGTGGACAAAGGCTATACCGTGGTCTCACTGGTGCCCTCGTGCACGCTGATGATCCGCAATGAATGGCCTTTGATGCACCCAAGCAACCCAGATATTGCGCGCCTGGCTCAACGCACCTTGGACATCACAGCCTATCTTGTGACCTTGGCCAAAACCAAAGGCTTGCCCCCGCTCACCACACCCTTGCAAGACGGTATTTTTCTCCACATCCCGTGCCACAGCCGCGCTCAAAACATGGGCAACAAAGCGGAAGAATTGCTGGCCATGCTGCCCCACACCCCGCTCACCACCATGGCTAAATGTTCAGGTCACGGCGGATCTTGGGGCATGATGAAAGCGCATTTTGAAGACGCCATGCACGTGGGGCGCCCCGTGATGCGCGCCATCCGCAAAAATGCTGCCTCCATTGTTGCCTCTGAGTGCCCCCTGGCGGCGACACATTTGAAGCAAGGGGCGTGCCCAGAATCGTGTTCAGGGTCATGCATGTCACAAGCGTCCCGACCCAAGGACACTTCATCCAAGACAGCCTCACCTAACACAGAACTGACTGCTGAGAAACAGTTTGTCCACCCCATCCAGGTGATGGCGCATGCCTGGGGCCTGATCGACCTGGCGATGAAGGAAGCCTGAGGCTTGATCGGCGCGCGTGCCCTTGGGGACCACCCTCTCTTCACAGCCTCTTTAATTGTCCCTTTCAACACACGCTTCAATGTGCCTCTCTAGATGTCAGGGTCTGAGGCCCCTCGCCCGCCCCACCTTAAGAGGCATCTTTAGATGTACCTTCAGCCTCTTCAGGCGCACCTTCATGCTGAGATTCAGGCGCTTTTTCCTTCTCTTTCCCTGTGTTTGGCGCATCTTCAGCCGATTCTTTGAAGGGGCGCGCAGATGCCTCAAGAGAAAGCGCCACCAGTGCCCCGTTGACCACAGACAGCTCTGGCGTTTGTGCAATCCGTTCCATGTGTGCATCCCAACACGCGCGCATATGCTTTGCCAGCAACCCATACATCCTGCATTGATAGGATGTAAGATTTATTTTTTATTTGTTAACGTTAACAGGCGCACATCCAGGGGGCCAAAGATAATGCTTCCCTCACCCTTGCCAAGAGGGGCTCCTCCATAGGGCTCATAAAGAGAAAAGTGTGCTGTAACCTCTATAACCTCCTGAGGTTCAGTCTGTGGTGGGTTGAGTGTGCATATAAGCCTTTCAGACCTACACTCACGGCCATGTTTTAAGTGACCATAAGCAACCCCATCATCACCACAAAACGGACCCTTCAGGTTGACACATGCCCATGTATTCCCTTCCGGCACATTGAAATAAAAACTTCTTAACAGAAGCGCGTGTTGAAAACGATGAGAAGAAAAACTTAGGTGATAAAGGACAGTGCAAGTAAGCTCCAGTGAGACTCTCTCATGGATCATCCCTTTTGCAAGCAAATGATCCAACACCTTGGCCCACGCTTCAAGCGCAAAGCCGCCTGGCAAAAGAGGTGAATGGTTGGGAACACATTTTTCTGGCGCTCCTTTTGTCACAGGGGCCGTCACCCCTTCTTTCAAAGAGACAGGCAAAGGGGCAGCGTTCCAGATCTCACACACCTGGGGCAGTAAGGCCTGGATGCGCGCCTCTTGACGGTCATTGGGGAAACACAGTTTTGTTAAAGAGTCTACATAGGCACGGACACGCTCTTTTGTTCCAGGCCTCTCTCTTTGTATGGAAGAATAGAATCTTTTGACGCTGCTTCTGTCTGCGATCTTGGTATTGAGGCCCTCTTTCTCTCTTGCAAGTTCCCGCACAAAGGACGCAAAATAATTGTGCAACCTTATAAAGGCATCTTCTGATTCCTTACAATCAAAATGAAGAATACGATCACCAAGCTTTTCAAGGAAACCGAGCATCACTTGCCTGTGCGTTGTGAGAATATGTGCCCTATCAAGAACGGCCCCTCTTACCAAGTCTGCATCCTGAGCCAGGAACGTCAGCAAAGCCAACCTTTCATCGGAGGTGATCTCACGCTCCTCACGCAACAGGTCTCGCATACAGCCGATGTCATGACCCAGAAAAGCCCGCAAAGCCAGCCTTTGAAGGGAGGGAAGAACCTCCCCCACTGTAGGAACCGTGGCTTGCACAGAGCCTGATATCTTGCCCAACAAAGCCTGAACCTTGGGGGATGTGGTTTTAAAATGGTCCTCAAAAGCTTGCCTGTATGTCAATCTTTGCGCAACCAAAGCATCCTGTGCACCAGCGTCATCTGGGGGTGAAGAAGGAACCTTGACGGCCTCAGGTCGATAGCAAGAAAACCATGGCAACACAATCTTTGTGTCAGGGCGCACAGTGATAGAAGACTTTCCGTCAAACCTATCTTGAGGCGCACGAAGGGGCGCTGTCATGAACATACACACCCCCCCAAAAATGCCCACCATCATCCACACTTGCCTCATCACAAAACCATACCTTCTGGTGAATCTCACCCCTACCAAACACAAAAAATGACACAATGTCAAAAATCAAATTTAACCTGTTGGGCGACCCTGACATGCCCGTCCCTTTTGATTGCACAAATGGTTGCGTGCTTTTTCTCTCAAGCATTTATCCATGATCCCACGGCCCGATCTCTTTACGCCAAGGTAGCCTCTAGCTCCCTTGGATGCGCAGTGGCCATGTTTATATCATCCCACAGAGCTTCGAGCTTTGTAGACAATGAGTCTGGGTCATCCGCAAAGCCTGTAAGCGTTTCTGTGTTTGCATCAGTATTCGTGCTTAAATCGGCATCCGTTAAATCGCTGTCTGTGTTTAAGGTAAGGCTGAAACGCTTCATTCTTTCACAAAATGACTCCTCTTCAGCAGGCATACAAAAGGAGGGCGACACAGCTTGGTATTGGTCTTGGGAAAATGTGATTTTGTACTCATCACAAGAGATCCCCTCAACCTGACCGTCAGCACCAACCGCCAGTGCCAAAGAAGCGCCCCATGCACATATGCCCCAAAAAGGCCATCAATAATCTCAAATAAAACGTTTCCATAAAAACAATATCCTTTACAAAGTCTGCCCATCGTAACAAAAAATGACGAATTGTCAAAAAATAACCCTTCGTCTCTTGGGCCTCTGCCTCTTAAGAAAAGGCGTTTCACAGGCAAAAAGCCTGTTACCAACAAAGAACCTTTTTTTAAAAAATACCTTTCAGCACATGGTCACGCCTCCCTCAAAAACAGCCTGTCTATAGAGAAAAACTATCTCTGGAATCACCACACTACTTTTTGCAGCGTAACCATCGCTGCCACTTACATGAACCCGTGAAACGCTTGGATGAACTGGCGTGATCAACGCCTGGCTTTTAAACAGAGGGTGTGATGCGGTTCTTCAAGACAGGCCAGAGATCATCATCTCAAAAGACATCCGTGAAACAGCGGACCCAACGAAAAGCACGCGCAACCACAGCCCTTGCAGCAAGAGGGGCACCTGAGAACAAGCACCCCCAAGATCAGCGCTTGACATCACATATCAGCTGGATTCATCAATCCTGTGCAACACCTTCAGGGCACACGCATTTTTTTTCAAGAAAACCTTTCTTGAACAATGCTGTTAATGACGGCCAACGAACTATATTCCCCATAGGCCTCATCTTTTGTCAAAAGGCCCTCTTTAACCATCAGGTCTATATGCTCGTTAATAGCGCTTTTTTGTTTTTCTACGCGCACTTCACGCTTCTTTGCCTCTTCCCGCAAAGCTTCCACTTCCCTATCAACAACCTTTATTGCTTCTCTGATTTCTCGTGCTTCAGGGTTGTTGGGATATCTCTCTTCAGAAACATTAAAATCGTCCCAAGGGTGGTTTCCTTGCTCAAATTGCTTTCGGACAAAAGCCCACCTTTTAGCTAAAGTGTCTTTCCCATGGTTAGCAATCTTGTCTTTTATGCGCTCGACCGCTTTCCTGGCTTCAGCAAGATCTGCAAACTTTTTATGAAAGGAGTTGCGTATAATGTCAGCCTGGGTTGTAACCTCATGTGCTTCCCTTAAAGCGGGCACGGCGGCCCCTTCGGTGACTGGCTCTGAAACGCTTTCCTCAGAAGCGAGGGGGCGGGGATCATCCTGCACCGAAGAACCAACGAGCCATACATCCTCATGATCCGAAGGCCCGAGCCTTTCTGATGATAAAGAAGGCCGGGGGTTGGGAGAGACATCGTCTTGATCCATCGCGGTCAGTGACCCAAAACCCATGAAGGAAAAGCCGGTTAACACCACGCCCATAAAAGAAAAACGGTACATCATAGAAAGAACCAAAGATAAAGCCAAGCCTATGTCTATTTTAAGCAAAAAATGACTCATTGTCAAATAAGTTCTTGTTTTTCCTGTGTTTCTTCCCCCTTCCTCTTCTATCCACTAAAGGGTTTCTGGACTTCTTTTTTATCTTCAATTATTACCTCGTCGATTTTCACGTCTTCTGGTTTTCACGTTTTCTGGTTTTCGCGTCCTCGGCATTGGCTATAGCATAAGACCGGTGAAAAAGCTGCTTTCCCTTTGTGGGCAGATTGCCTTGGGGCGTTTTTTGCATTAAGATGGACCTATGGTGAAGACGGCTATTTCTCCTCAGGATATTCTTTTACCCCCGGCGTTTGCCCCGGTGCGCGAGGCCATGCGGGCGCGCGTGAAAGAGATAAAAACCCACAGGCGGGTGGGCGTGGGCCCTTATGCCACGTTTTATTTTGAATGCTATGACACCTTGGTGTGGCAGATTCAGGAAATGCTGCGCATCGAACACGGCGGCGCGGATCAGGTGCAAGACGAAATTGACGCCTATGCCCCCCTGTTGCCCCAAGGGTCAGATTGGACGGCCACCTTGATGTTTGAGATTCCTGATGCCGCCCACCGGCGCGCGCTTCTCAGTGCCTTGGGTCATGTGGAAGACACCATCACCCTTCGCGTGGGCGACCACCTTGTGTCTGCTGTGCCTACCGATCATGATATTCGCACCACGTCTGAGGGCAAAACCTCGGCCATTCATTTTCTGCGTTTTGTGTTTGAACCACCCATCAAGGCGCTTTTGCTTACCCACGCCCCTTCTGTGGTGTTGGCGATTAATCACAAAAACTATAACCATCACGTGACACTTGAGACTTCGGTTATCAAGGCCCTTCTGTCTGACTTAACCCCTTAATCTCCTGCCAGGGTTCACCCCCTTACGGATTGCCTCCCTGGGTATGTTTCCCTTGGTGTGTCTGCGTTTTTTTACCCTTTTTTCATCCCCTTCCCCCTACAACCATTGTGAACACACAAAGAAGGTGAGCCCCATCTCACACGACACGTTTACCCTCAACGGCACACCGGTTTGCCTTAAAGGTCTGTCTTATCTGAAGGCGCATCCTCAGCTCACCCGAACACAACGTCTGATGGCGCTCAACATGTTTCATCATGGGGCCCAAACAGATGACAGCGTGTTACCCACCCCTGGAGAGGTGTGGTCTTTTTTTCCAGATCAAGCACTGGCGCAAGCATCATGCCTCCCGTTTTGTTTGGCTGAAAAAAAAGCGCCCCCCAAAGCCAGCACCACAAAAAAAGCTGCAGAGACTGGTGCCCCCAAAGCTTCGTCACACGCATCAGCCAACCTCGGACAACCTTCTGCTCAAAAGCCGCCCCCTTATGTGCCGTTTTCTTTGTGTCGCACCCCTCACATACCGCTTTACGCCCTTTATGAACACAAGCACCCCGCTTCGTGGGGACACGAATTTAACAGTTATCTTGAGGAAGGCGAAAAGCTTGGCAACCTGATGAAGGTGCACAACCCTTTTGACATGCCGCCCCTCAGTCATGAACCGTCGTCTGAGAGCTTTTTCCACACACTCATTGGCACCAGTGATGCGGTATCTATGTGGGGCGCTGTGGGCCTTTTGGCCTTGAGATGTTCAGTGACTGAGCTGAAAGCCGCCCTGTCAGGCACGCCGCTGTTGCTCAGGCGACCCTCAATCTTAGGGGTGCGCATTGAAGGCAACATGCCCTCTTATGCAGGTGCGCGTGACATTGTGCACAAGCTGATGGATCTTTTGTCTGATCTATACCTGCCACACAAAATCATTGAATTTTTTGGCCCCAATCTTCACACCCTTTCTCTCGAAATGCGCCAAGAGATCAGCGCGCTGGCCAGGTGGATGGATGCTGAAGCCGTGTTGTGGCCCATCAGCGAAGATACCTTACGCACCATCCAAGACAAACCGACCTTCAAGGCCTTGGCCGAAGAAACCGGTTTGTGGGAAGAAGCCGCCCAGACAACAGACGATTGGGCCTATGATGAGCGCCTTACCTTGTCTTTGTCCACCATCAATCCAGGCTATGCACCGGTGCTGGCATCCCGGCCTGCGTTGATGACCAACACCCAAACGTGGCAACCGCCTTACACACCCCCCACAGCAGGGTTTCCTTCCTCTTCTCTGCCTATCACCCAAGCGTCTGTTGTGCTGCCGTCTCATATCAAGATCGCTCATGACTCGATTCTGGCCCTCAGCTTATTGCTTGAAAAAATGGCAGCCAAAGAGCTTGTCTTTAAGGCCACCACCACGCTTTTTGTACACCCTGACTATCAAGAAGATTCTCCTTTGATGCAAAGGATAAAAAAAGATGTGCTCGCGCTGGATGGCAGTATTGAATTCAGCACGCTCCCCTTTGGCACACACGTGGTCACCACCGATGGGTCGCTCTTGTGGACATCTGAGATGTTTGCGTGCCTCTTTTCTGTCTTAGGCACCACCTATGACGACAGCGTGCCTGACCTTTCACCAAACGTCACGATCAAAGATGTGTGGCCTGAGGAGCTGGATATACAAAAACAGAGCGAGCAATTCCCAGCCTCCACGCCTGATGACGTGGTGATGCCCAAAACAAGATCCCGCCCTTTTTGGTGTGAGATGCCCACACGTCATAGCCTGGCCACCACGATCCAAAAGGCCCATCCCTTGCCTATTTTTCGCAACCATGATCTTACGTTCTCTTTGCTTGCCCGGGGGCCTATGGGTGAGAAAGAGCCTGAACCGTTTGAGGCCTATCGTAACCACCCCTATTATCTGAAAAAAGCGATTCAAAAAGCCACCAAGAAATATGTGCCCAAAATCAGCGAGTCTTTCCTTGAAGGCGATGTGCCCCTGGTTATTTTTGGTGGCCATGCCTATGGACGCGCCGGAGATTGGGCGTGGTTGGATTGTGGGCTTTCTTTGCTCAATGTCCGGGCCGTGGTTGCCCATAGTTTTGACCCCACGATTCACAGAGCCCTTTTGCATGCAGGCATCTTGCCTCTTCATTGGATGCCTCCGGCAGAAGGCAAAGATATTGTTCTTGACGGCAGCGAGCACATCACCATCACAGGTGTCCATACTGCGCATCAAGATAACCACACCGTGATGATGACGGTTCAAAAACGAGACACAACCCTTTTCGTGCCCCTCATGTTGCATCACATCCTTGGCTCTATGTTGCCGGACCACAAAAAAGAAGAAAAAGCCAGTTGACAGCACAAATATTGTCACAGGTTCTTGACAGAAGGTGAGCCAACGCCTTAGTATCCCCAGTATGACGCGGGGTAGAGCAGTCTGGTAGCTCGTCAGGCTCATAACCTGAAGGTCGTAGGTTCAAATCCTGCCCCCGCACCCGTTTTTGGCTTGCGTTATCTGCCTTCCTTTCCCTGCTCTCATCTTTTTCTGCCTGTCCTGCACGCACGATCAGGGTGCGCCCTGTGGTCACAGACCTATTTTCTCCAACGCATCGCTTTTTTGTTGGGAATGTGCACGCTTCTTTCCTCAGCAGGGTTTTTTATGTTTTTTTAAGGCAAAAAATTCACGCATTCTTCAAAAAATAGGGGCACACTAGAATTGTCTATATTAAACAAGGAAGCTGGCCATGATTGGGGTATTCGTGATCTTTTTTCTAGGTTTTATCAGCCAAGCCGAGGGAGTAATGTCTCATTCAGCCCAAACAAAACGCATGGCGTGTGTGCTGGTCAAACACAGTACACAAATCATGAACCAGGGGGAAAAAGTACTTCAGCTGTCCCCAGCCATGAAAAAAAAGGCCAAAACCCTGGCGCGCAAGATTCTTGACGAGCAAAAGTCTTTGCACAAGGTCGTGAAAGAAGCCTTGCATCATTCACCTGAAGATATCTATGTCTTGCGCCTCTTGTGCGCGCAAAAAAACACCTTCACAAAACCGCGCATCAAACCCGTCACCCCTCAAGAAACCTGGATGCCCCAAGAGCGCCAAAAAGGACGTGGGCGCCGCCCATAACACGCCGCGCCTCTCAGAAAGGCTACCGACAACATCAGAAAACGAAGAAGAAGCCCCCAAGCTGCGCCTGAGGTTTTCTTACGCCTTTGAAAACGCGGCCAACACACCACGAAGGTTACTCAGAAATATCTAAGCCGCGCCTGATGCTTTCTTGGCCCTATTTTCTTCCTTGAAATGCTCAAAAGCCTCTTCCCATGTGCCACGTGTGGCGGCCTTTGAATATTCGGTCGCCCTATTTTCAAAAAAGTTGGTAAACTCAATCGCACTGGTCATTTCTTCCATCCAGGGCAACGGATCTTCCTGAATATCATAAAGTGGATCAGCGCCGAGCTGCCCTAACCGGCGATTAGCAATATAGCGGATATAGCGCTTTGTGTCCTCAGCGGTCAAGCCTTCAATGGGCCCCATTTCAAAGGCAAGATCAATGAAGACGTCTTCAAGGCTGACCACCTTATCGCACACCATGTGAATTTTCTTGTGCAAGGCATCGGTCCACAAAAAGGGGTGCTCGGCAATCAACGTGCGAAATAGATGGGTCATGGAATGGATATGAAGGGTTTCATCCCGAATCGACCAAGACACAATCTGCCCCATGCCCTTCATTTTGTTAAAGCGTGGAAAGTTCATCAGCATCACAAACGACGCAAACAGCTGAATGCCCTCACCAAACCCTGAAAACATGGCCAAGCTCATGGCAATATCTTGCAAAGATTCGCCACCAAACTCTTGCATATAATCCCACTTGTCACTCATAGCTTTATATTTGAGGAATGCTTGATATTCAATTTCAGGGATACCCAACGTTTCCAGCAAATAGGCATACCCTTGAATATGAATGGTCTCAATATTAGAAAACGCTGACATCATCATGCGAATTTCCACGGGATGGAAAATCCGCCCATAATATTGCATATAGCAATTGTTGACCCCAATATCCATTTGCGTGAAAAAACGAAAAATCTGGGTCAGCAGGTTTTTCTCTGAGGGCAACAGGTTTTTGTTCCAATCCTTCACATCATCGGCCATAGGCACCTCATCGGGAAGCCAGTGAAGGCGCTGTTGTGTTTGCCAGGCCTCAAAGGCCCACGGGTAACGAAAAGGTTTATAAATGGGGTTAGGTTTAAACAGAGGAGACACCATCTCCACCGGGCATTCTGAAGGAATATCATCCGCAGACAGCCCCTTTATGCGCGCTTCGTCAGCGCCGTCCCGGTCGTGGTTAAGAGATTGATTCATGGCGTTTTCTCCCCTCAAAAAGTCTCTCTCACTTTAAAACGATGCCACAAGAATCGCCACCTTTTCTTGCAAACTTTTTTTAACCCACTGAAATACAGGCAGAGAAAACAACAAGGGCACCCTGCTCTCCCTATCTGTCGCACAACACACTGTTTTTACACGCATATTTGCCAAAAAAAACAACCCCATGCTTTTTTTGAATACACGTTAAGAGAAGGCAGCAGACGCGTGCTTTGTGGAGGCCGGAGTCGGAATCGAACCGACATACAAGGATTTGCAGTCCTCTGCATCACCACTCTGCCATCCGGCCCCTTGTGCATGCACCCTGTCATTGTGAGCAAGGGGGGCAGCTGCGTCAAGAGATCTTATAGTTGAATGGCCATCAAGCCATCTTTTCAACCTCTTCATGCGACTCCTTGATACCCCTCTCTTGCAAGAAGACATGGAAAATCTTGGCCACGTGGGATCATTCATCGTACCATCGTTTCAATGATCCACACCTGACGGCTGACGTTTGCGCTATTCTGTTCTTCCCGCTACCTTAGGTCTTCACACGGCGTTTACCTATCAATCTGACACGCCCCTGGTTAAAGGGCAGGTGGTGCGCGTGCCACTGGGGAAGCGGTCTCTTTGGGGGCTGGTGACGCACGAAACCCCCCCGCCGTTGCCATCCCATAAAGCCCTCAAATCCATCACGGGCATTTCTCCTTTGGTGTTATCACCCACCATGTGTGCGTTTTTAGAAAAAGTGGCAGCCTATACGTTGTCTCCCCCCAGCTCCATCCTGAACATGGCCTTGCCCTCTAAAGAGGTTCTTGACACGTATGGAGAAGAAAAACCCACACCCCCTACGCCAGATCCAGAAAGGGTCACAGAAACCATCACCCTAACCTCAGCTCAAACGCTGGCTTTTGAGAAACTTCAGCAAGCCTATGACGCACAACTTAAACCGGTACTTTTCCAAGGCGTCACAGGGTCGGGGAAAACAGAAATTTACCTCCAGTGGCTGCAAACGTGTATTGAGAAGGGGGGACAAGCGTTGGTATTGTTGCCTGAAATTGCCCTAACCCCCCAATGGCAAGACAAATGCTATCGGCGGTTTGGGTTTATGCCCACACTGTGGCACTCATCACGCACCCCCACACAGCGGCGCCAAGCTTTTACAGACATCATCACAGGGCGCGCCCGCATTGTGGTGGGCACACGCTCTGCGCTCTTTTTACCCTATCCTGCGCTCAAAGCCATGGTGGTGGATGAAGAGCACGATCTCACCTTTAAGCAAGAAACGGCGCCGCTCTATCATGGACGAGACATGGCCGTGCTGCGCGCGCACTTAGAGGCTGTTCCCGTGTTGCTTACCAGTGCCACGCCTTCTCTTGAAAGCCTTCACAACGCCCAACAGGGTAAATACCATCACGTGCAACTGACGGCGCGGTTCGAAAGTGAGATGCCTCACTTTCACGTTCTGCGCAAACCCCGTCAACACATATTGGCGCCAGAGATTTGTGATAAACTGTTGGAAACCCTGCATCAAGGGGGGCAAAGCCTTCTTTTTCTCAACAGGCGAGGCTATACCCCTTTTGTCTTTTGTCAAACATGTCACACAGCCCTTGACTGCCCTTCCTGCGCTGTGGGCGTGACATATCACAAAAAAACAGATGCCCTGATGTGTCACGTGTGTGGGTTAAGATCACAGAAAATATGCAGCCATTGCGGCGAAGAAACCAAACTCACCTTTTCGGGCCTCGGCGTGGAAAAGCTTGAAGAAGCTTTACGCGACCTTCTCCCCAAAGCGCGCATCGCCATTATGAGCAGCGACGGCATGACGCCCAACAAAATGAAAAAGATGATTGCCGACCTTGAAAACCACGCTGTGGACATTGTGGTGGGCACACAGATGGTAGCCAAAGGCCACCATTTTCCCAACCTAGCTTTTGTGGGGATTTTAGACATTGATGGGGCCCTTCATCACTTTGACTTTCGATCTCATGAGCACCTGGTGCAGCTGCTCACACAGGTAGGCGGCAGAGCCGGTCGGGGAGATTTTGCCGGCGATGTGTGGATTCAAACGCGAGAGCCCGACCACCCCATGATTCAATCGCTGCTGCACAAAGACCCTGACGCGTTGAGCGCGCACCTTCTTCACACACGTCAACAGCAGCACCTACCCCCTTTTGGGAAAATGGCCGCCGTGATTATTTCAGGCCCCCATGAAAAACAAACAAGAGATTATGCGCACAGTCTCGCCACCCACATCGACGAAGCCAAGGCGTTCGCCCGTCAACAGCGACCCCACGCCCTTGAGGTCTTAGGGCCGATCCCTGCCCCCATCCCCTTTGCCCACAAACGATTCCGCTGGCGATTTTTGGTGAGAGACCCGCAAGGCCCTCTTCAACCCTTTTTAAGGCGATGGCTGGGTTACACACACCCACCCTTTTCAATCCGATGCCAAATTGATATAGATCCTTATGACTTTATGTAACCCCAAGAGCTGCCTATGACCCACGTAGTGACCGATGCCTGCATTAACTGCAAATATACAGAGTGCGTTGTGGTCTGTCCTGTGAATTGTTTTAAGGAAGGGCCCAACATGCTGGTGATTGATCCCGATGTGTGCATTGACTGCGGAGTGTGTGTGCCGGAATGTCCCGCCAAGGCCATCAAACCCGACACTGAGACAGGATGCGCAAAATGGGTGACCTTAAACCGCGAACTTGCCAAAACATGGCCCACCATTCAAGATCCTAAAGCCCCACCGCCTGATGCTGATTTATGGAAACAGCGTACCGACAAACTTCAATATTTGCACAAAAAACCTCCTTCCTCACATAAAAAACATTAATAAAACAGCACCATAGCCAAAAGCTATTCGCTTAGGCCTATAAAATACGCAATTTTATTAAAAGAGAATTAATCCTCTATCAGGGATATTATGCGATATGCGTCTTGCCTTGCGTGGCTCATGCTTATGCCATGTTCATGTCTTTGTGGTCCCAAAAAACGTGTCGATCTTGACGCTTCACCACCGTTATCAGTGACGCCCCCCTCATCTTACAAAGCAGACAGCCCTTTGATTGACGAAGAGGACATAGAAGACATTTTATCCAAAGCCATGGAGAATTTGGGGCTTCATCCTTCTGAAAGCACAGACCATCAGTTTACGCTCTTAGAAGAAGATCAAGACACAGAGCCTCACAAGCCCACAGAGTCTTTTACAAAAGAAAGCACAGAAGATAATTGCGAGCCAGGCAGGCCCACCAAAAAAGCACGCCGGGACGTAGACTCAGCCTTGTGTCCCTCATGAATCCCTAACCTTGACCGTTTGTTGCAAGGTCTAGAGGAGCCTTGCGCTCTCTCTTTCATGACACATAAGCACAAAACTATGCTCACTTATAGGAAGGTTAGAGAACCAGATGTGATTATACTTCGCCCACAATGTGGACACGGTAGTGTGATGTGGCTTCAGCGTCAGAGAGCACCGCAATATCAGGCCGTGTTTTTTCAGACAGACTGCGCACATAGGGGCGCAACGTTGCCGCCACCAACAAAGGAGGCACCATGCCGGCCACGCGGGCCTCAGGTTTATCATACGCTTCGTTTAACTCTTCAAAAAAGACCTTCATACGACTAGGAGCCATAGTGAATGTGCGTTTCCCGTCTTCCCCGGAAAGAGCTTGCTGAAACTCTTGACTCCACGCACTTCCCAAAGACAGTGCCCATAGTTGACCGTCCTTCAGAAAGGGAGAGGCGATTTGGCGCGCCAGACTCATCCGCACACGTTCCCCAATGGCATCAGGCTCTTTGGTATAAGAGAGTGATTCAGAAATCGCCTCAATAATGGTTCCCAAATCACGAATGGACACTTGCTCTTTTAAGAGATTTTTGAGAATGCGTCCCACAGAGGCCGCCGAAATTTGCATGGGGACCATATCGCCATACATTTTTTGATAAGGTTTACGCAAACTATCGATACTTTGCTGCTGAAGAGAAAACGAAAACAAATCGGCCAGATGTTTTTTGATGGTCTCTGTGATGTGCGTCATCAGCAGGGCTTTAGCATCCGCCACCACATAGCCTTTTTCTTTAGCCTGCTTCAGCTCAGACGCATGAATCCATATGCCCGGAATCCCCAGCACGGGCTCTTTTCCAGCCTCACCAGGTATTTTTTCTAAACTGCCATCAGGATCCAGCGCAATCACCTTGTCAGGAAAAATGGTGCCCGCGGCAGCTTTCACCTCCTTGACCTTGAACTGATAGCCATAGGTTTCAAGGGCCAGGTTATCTACAATGCGCACCGTAGGGACGATCACGCCAAAATCGCGGGCCAGGTTTTCGCGCACGCGGCGAATACGCTTGACTAAATCTTCAGGGTCTTTGATGAGCGGCACAAGGCCTACACCCAGCTCCAGCTTCAGCTCATCCATAGACAGCATCTCTTCCGGCTTTTTTTCTTCCTCCGGCTCTGAGCCTTGGGTGGGTGACGCAAGGGTTTCAGCTTGAGGTCGGGCTTCTTTTTTCCCCAACCGCATCGCCAGTCCGCCCGCCACACCTGCCATCAGCAAAAAAGGGAAAAAAGGCATGCCGGGCAACGCAGCAAAAATGGCAATCAGCACCCCACTCATCCCCAGCGCCACGGGATAGGCGCTGATCTGCCCTTTAAAGGCTTGATCAGCTGTGCCTTTTGACGATGTTTTGGAAATGAGCATACCCGCCGCCACCGAGATAATCAGCGCCGGCACCTGGCTCACCAACCCATCACCCACCGTCAACAGAGCATAGGTCTGGGAAGCCCGATAAAAGGTCATCCCTTGCTGAAAAACGCCCACAATAATGCCGCCAAAAAGATTAATGGCTGTGATAAAAATGCCGGCAATGGCATCGCCACGCACAAACTTAGCGGCGCCGTCCATGGCGCCATAGAAATTGATTTCTTCTTGAATGTGCGCACGCCGCACCTTGGCTTCAGCCTGATCAATCGCCCCTGAAGATAAATCAGCATCCACAGACATCTGTTTGCCTGGTAAAGCATCTAGGCTAAAGCGCGCCACCACTTCGGCAATACGGCCTGAACCTTTTGTGATCACCACAAAATTGATGACTACCAAAATGGCGAACACAATGAGGCCAATAAAAAAATTGCCGCCCATAATAAAAGAGCCAAAGGCCTGAATAATATCGCCGGCCGCCGTTGTGCCTTGATAGCCATCAGAGAGAATCAAACGCGTAGAGGCCACATTCAGCGATAGCCGCAGCATGGTGGACACCAAGAGAACCGTGGGAAACACGCTAAAATCAAGCGGCTTTTCAAGAAACAAAACCGTCATCAACACCGTCACCGAAAAAGCCAGAGAAATGGCCAAGGAAAAATCAAGGATCGATCTGTGGAGAGGAAGGATCAACACAATCAAAATCCCCACCAAGGCAAGAGAAAACAGAATTTCTCCTCGGCGCAATACTTGAGGCACATCCCCCATCTTTTCCATGAAGAACGTGGGCATAACACTCATGGAGACGGGCCCACCTTGTCATTCACCTCTTTTAAATCCGCTTCATAGGCATGAAGCTTGAGCTGAAGCGCGCGCAGGGATAGCCCTAAAAGTTTGGCAGCACGCGTGCTGTCTTGATCACACTGCGTCAAGGTGGACAATACCAACTCTTTTTCAACATTCGCAAGCGTTTCCCCCACCAAGGGGCGCACGTTCAGGGAAACCTCAGGATCCGACGAGGTGTTTGGATTAGAAAGACCAAGGTGATGTGGGTGAATAACACCCGTATCTGACATTAACACAGCGCGATGGGTAACGTTTTCCAGCTCACGCACATTGCCCGGCCAATCATATTGATGCACAACCGCCAGCGTATCTGGCGATAAGGTGGGATGAGGTGAGACGCCGTTAAGGTCGGCATATTTTTTCATAAAATGACGCATAAGCATCTCAAGGTCGCCGGGACGCTTGCGTAAAGGTGGCAGAACCATCTGGATCACACTGAGGCGATAATAAAGGTCTTCGCGAAATTGCCCCTCATGAATGGCTTGCCTCATATCTCGGTTGCTGGTGGCAATCAGCCTGAAATCTAAGGAAACTGGGTGCGTGCCCCCCACGCGGTCAATTTCTTTTTCTTGGATCGCTCGTAACAGCTTGGCCTGGAGGCGTGGGTGCATTTCACTGATTTCGTCCAGCAACAATGTGCCGCCGTTAGCAGCCTCAAACTTACCAATGCGCCGCGCCACCGCACCCGTAAAGGCCCCTTTTTCATGACCAAAAAGCTCTGATTCTAACAATGCTTCAGGAATGGCCGCACAATTGACCGATAAGAAAATATTCTTTTTGCGCTTGCTGTGCTCATGAATATAGCGCGCCATCATTTCTTTCCCCGTGCCTGACTCCCCTGTAATCAGCACGCTCGCATCACTGCCAGACACTTTATGGGCCACATCCATGGTCTTTTGCATTAAAGGGTCTACAAACAACAGTGCCGTTTGTCCCTGATGAAACGAATCGAGAATATCAGCAATCATGTTTGGATCAGGTGGGAAGGGCACAAATTCTTTTGCACCGCCTTGGATGGCTTTTTGCACTTTTTCTTTGTCAATCATCCCCAGCCCGCACGCCACAATATAGGGGGAAAACCGCTCTTTACTAAGCTGCGCAGAAAAAGCGGCCACATCTTCACTGACATCAATCAAAATCATGCCCGCGTGATGACCTTTGCGCATCACATCCAGCGCTTGATCTGTCGTTTCAGTGTGGCTGATTTTGTGGCCCCGTTGGATCAGAATGTTGGACGCCTCTGTCAAAAATCCACCAAGCTCGCCAATCACCAAAACAGACATCTGTTAGAGAGATTCTTTGATGAGTTCTGTCACCGTCACCCCAAGCTTACCGCCCACCAGCACCAGCTCACCGCGGGCAATCAAACGATCATTCACACAAATATCGACGGGTTCATCCACATTTTTATTGAGCTGAATGACAGACCCCCGCCCCAACTGCAAAAGATGATCAATGGACATCCGTGCTGCCCCCAATACAGTGGTAATTTTGATAGGCACGCCATAAAGGGCATCTGCAAATTCTTCTGGCGTCGCGCTTTCATTTTTAGCGGCTTTAGGGGCTTTGCCCTCTTTGAACTGAATGTCTTCGATGGCTTCTTCGGGAGAGGGGCTCTGTTCTTCTGCCCCCTCTTGCGTGCCGGGATTCTCTTTTTCCTCATCACTCATGTACACTGACATTCTCCTGGTTATTGCACGGTAGCCATATCATCTAAAAGGGCATACACCTCACGGCCAAGACGCTCTTGCAGGCACTCAAAACCTGATTCATTCCAACAGAGACGGCAATCCCCAGGCCCAAGCTCCTCATCAATATTGACCTCAACATTTACGCCCGCCAAACTTCGTAACCGAGACTCTATAAACCCTGCCATGCTTTTATGAACAAAAACTTTAACCTTATCCCCCGCAAGCTTTTTGATCACGGGCAATATTTTTTCCTCTAAATCAGAGGCCACCAACGTCTGATTGGCCGAAAGGTGAGGAAAAGCCTTTTTTAAGATAGATTTCACAAAAAAGACAGAAAGTTTGAGAACTTCGCTATTTTGGGCCTCATAAACGCTCACAAGATCTTTCACTTTCGTCTCAATGTGGGAAAGCACCTGCAAAACATCGTTTTCTCTTTTGTTGGCTTGGCTTTCGATGCCTTTCTGAAACCCCTCTTGAAACCCTTCTTGAAATTTATCTTGTAGAGATTTTTCCCTTTGTTCTTCCACCAAACCATCACGCACTACGGGAACGTTGGTGTCTTGAGACTTACCTTCATCAAACGAACGCTCAAATATATATTTACGAATTGTCATACCCTCACCTTACGCAATCATGGCATCATCCGAGCCTGCATCAGCGATCACAATATCGCCATCTTTCTGCATTTGTTTCACCACACTAATAATAGACCGCTGTGCTTTCTCCATATCTGAAACACGTACGGCGCCGAGCCCATCAATATCTTCTTGCAAGAATTTAGCAGCACGTTCTGACATGTTGCTGAAGAAATGTTCCCGCACTTTCATAGGCACTTTTTTAAGGCTCAAGGCAAGCTCACTCTTATCCACAGCAGAAATCACCTTTTGGATATCTGCACTATCAATGCGCAGCATATCTTCAAAGGTAAACATCAAGGCGCGCACGCGGGCTGCTGATTCGGGGATCTGCTTTTCTAAGAATTCCATCACGCGATCGCCCGTGACTTGGTCAAAGGCATTCAAGATTTCTGCCACCACGCGATGGGGATCAAAGGCATTGGTGCCGCCTTTCTTAAATTCTTCCATAAATTCAGATTTGATGAAGGCTTGGATCTCAGACAAAACTGCCACCTTCACCGGTGTGGCCTTTAAGATGCGCACAATGACATCCATGGAGGTGTCTTCATCAAACATTTTAAGAATATGGGCTGCCCGGGCTGAGGTGAGACGGGCCAAAATCACCGACGCCGTTTGTATGTCTTCTTTTTTAAGAAAGTTGGCCAACATGTTTTCATTGACCGTAGACAGCTGCTCCCAAATTCCTTCTTCATCACTTTCCACACCATCCAGCACCTGCTTCATGCGATCTTTGCCAAACATAGATTCAAGCAGTTTTTTGGTGCCCGAAAAATTGCCCGACACCATGCTGCCCTCGTGCATCAAGTGCAAAAAATCGGTGAGCACATTCTTCACAACCGTGGGATCTAATATGCCCAAATTAGACATCGCTGGCGTCAACGTCCACAACTCGCGATTTTCCATTTGACCAAAGACGGCCTTTTGCGCGTCACCATATAAGCTGAGCATCAGCGCTGCGGCTTTGTCCTTATTGAAGCGTAAATTATTGTTGATAATCCGTGATACCATAACGTCGCTACCCCTTCATCCACAGGCGCACAATCGAAGCGGCGCGCTCAGGTTTTTCAAGAGCCAGTTTGTTAACAAGCGCTCTCAGCTCATCTTCAGGCATTTTTTCCCAACCTTTAAGTTGTTTATTATCTTCAACCTCTGGGCCTTCAGCAACCTCCCCATCCTCAAGGGATGCACCCTCAGCCCCTGCCATGGCCACCTGTAACCCCTCAGCCCCTTCGGCCGTGGCGGGTTTGAGATAGGGGCGAATACCAAAGAAAAAAAGCACCAGCGCAAAGAAGCCCAGAAGAGCAATTTCTGCCAGACGCATAAGGTTTTCTTCAGAAAGGGATGGCAACCAGCTAGATGACCCCATGCTTTCTTCTTCGGGGCGGTGGAACCTCAGATTCTCCACATCCACCACGTCACCACGGTCTTGCCGATAGCCCACCACGGCCTGAATCAAACGTTTGTATTTTTCCATCTCTTCAGGGGCGCGATCTGCATACACCTCTTCACCCTGTTCATTCTTGGTATAGGTACCATCAATGACCACGGCCACAGACAAANNCTTGACACCCCCCAACCCCCGCACAGCCGTGCGCACGGTTTTTGAAATCTCATAGTTGGTGGTTTCTTCGGTTTTGTTAGATTCAGATGTTGATCCTTTCCCCGACGCGCCCGGTGCCTGTTGCACGTTGGGCATTTCTTGCTGCACGCCCGTGGCGGGTTCTTGCGCATTATTAGATTGATTGCTGTCATTCACGCTTTGTTGTGAGCGCACCACCTGACCGTCCGGATTAAAGGTCTCTGATTGCTCTGTGATGCTATCATAATCAAGATCAGCACTGACCTCCGCGCGCACGCTCCCGACCCCCAAGGATTGCTCAAGGAGAGATTCAATCATGCGGCCAAGGCGCGTTTCATAAACCACCCGTCTTTCTTCTGCTTCGCGAGACACATCGCGCGCATTTTTCTCAGAGTCAGAGGCCAGCAACACACCACGATCATCCAAAATCGATACACCCTCCACCTGAAGCTCGGGCACAGCAGAGGACACAAGATAGCGAATAGCTTGCACCTGTCCTTCAGAAAGGGTGGACAAGGATCGCATGCGCAACACCACCGCCGCAGAGGGTTTGCGTTTTTCCTTGGAAAAAATCTTACGCTCAGGCATCACAATATGCACACGCGCCTGCGCCACACTCTGAATGGTTTGAATGGTGCGTGACAACTCTCCCTCAAGAGCGCGCACCAGGTTCACATTTTGCACAAAACTTGTGGTGCCCAAAGCGTCTGATTTATCGAAAATCTCATACCCCATGGTGCTGCCAGCAGAAACACCCATCTCCGCCAGCGACATGCGCGCCCGCAACAATTGCGAGGAGGGCACATAAATCTCCCCCCGCTTCATTTCAAAGCTAATGTTGTGAGATTGAAGGCCATCCAAGATTTTGCCACTCTCTTGCGGGTCCATATCGCGATAGAGAAGAGACATCTCGGATTGACCAAAGCGCATAAAGATAAAGACGATCAGCCCTAAAAACCCAAGGGCAGACCCTGAAAAAAAGAGCAGCCTTCCAGCGCCCATATCTTTGAGTCTTGTGAGCAGCTTTTCAAAATCCATGGGTTTTCTTATATGACACGCGCGTCAGCACACATTTAAAACAGATTTTTCATGGATTTTATGAGAAAATGTCTTAACAAAAAGACAATGGCTGGGCTTTTTCACAAGGCAGCGTGTGCGGTGCGTTTTTTTGTGGGGAAAAAAGTGTCTCTTGTGTTTCACGCTGTTTTTTCTTAAAGTGAGCTGAGGTTTGTATGGGAAGAAACAGCGTGGATCGTTCTTATATTCAAACCCTCAAAAACCGTCTCGTGCTGTCTGACATTATTGGCCCTTTTGTGCAACTCAAAAAAAAGGGGCAAGAGTTTTGGGGCTGCTGCCCATTTCACCATGAAAAAACACCTTCTTTTAAGGTGAATAACGAACGGGGTGCCTATCACTGTTTTGGATGTGGCGCGCGCGGTGATGCCCTCACGTTTTTGCAAGAAAAAAGCGGCCTTTCCTTTCAAGAGGCCCTTGAAGGCTTATCTCGCAAAGCTGGCATGACCTTGCCTGAAGCGCGTCAGGAACCGGCTGCCCATGCGTCTCTTTTTACCACCCTCAAAGAGGCTGACCGCTTTTTTCAAAACACACTTCACGCTCCAGAAGGGTTAGCGGCCCGTCACTACCTTGAAAAGCGTGGCGTTTCTCATGAGGCTATTCAGCGTTTTGGCCTTGGCGTGACCCCTTCGCAGCCCCAAGCTTTTCTTGACACTTTTCGCAAAAAAGCCATCCCAGATCTTATCACAAGCGGCCTGGCCAACCAGAAAGAAACACGTCTTGCGCCCCACTTTCATAAGCGCCTCATGTTTCCCTTAAGAGACACACAAGGCCGACCCTTGGGGTTTGGGGGACGCACGTTGGGAGGCAGCCGGATCAAATATATTAACTCTCCTGAAACCCCGGTGTTTTCGAAGCAAACGTATCTTTATGGCTTGTATGAGGCACGCACCCATCCCCCCCTCAAAAACAAACCCGTTGTGTTTGTAGAAGGCTATTTGGATGTCATCGCCCTTCAATCTCACCACATCGCCCGCGCAGTGGCCCCTTTGGGCACAGAGTTAAGCCACCACCAACTGGACATGGCTTGGAAAAGTAGCCCCCATATTATCTTGTGTTTTGACGGTGACGAAGCAGGCAGGCGAGCGTCTTTAAAGGCGGCTGAAAAAGCCTTGTCTCACATCACAGACACGCGCACACTGAGCATTGCTTGGTTGGAAGAAGGCGAAGATCCGCAAAGCCTAATCCAGAAAAACCAAACCCAGGTCCTCAATGCCGCCCTTGAAGGCAGCCAACCGCTGTGTGATGCCCTTTTTGATGTATTGCGCGCGCGCTATGACATGCACACACCCGAAGGGCAAGCCCAGCTGCAAAAACATTACAAAACCTGGACCGAAAGCATTAGCTCACCTGACTTACGTGCTGGCTATCGGCGCGCCTTTTCCCAAAAATTTTGGGATCATGTCAAGGGAAAGCGCAATGCTGGCCCCCACAACCTAAGACGCCCTGCCATCAATGCCAGCAAAACCCGCACCTTGCAGGAAAAAATTATCATTGCCACGTTGATTCACCACCCCCATCTTTTGATTGATCACCTTGAACCCTTTGCATGCATCCCTTTTTCACCTGCCCTGGCCCCTCTTCAGCAAGGTTTATTGACGTGGGCGTGCGAGCCTCATCACGATGTGACAACAGCCTCTCTCAAACAAAGCCTACACCAACAAACCTTAACGGCTGACCTGCGCAGGCTTGAAGAAACACCAGGTCTTGCCGACGCCGCCCCTTTTTCGACGCCCACATCCCCAAAGGATCAAACCGAGAAAGGACTGCTTGATCTCTTTGCACATTTCGGCAAGAATAAGCATTTGAAGGAAGATATCTCAAAGGCGGAGGCTTGCTTTGCACAGAATATGCATGAGGGTGCCTGGCAGCGTTTGCGTAAACTACGCGATATCTATCACAAGAAACCTTACGTCATGCAATGAGGGTATGTTATGAATGATTCTGTTTCCCCCACACTTTCTGAATCAGAGGCCGAAGGCTCGGGGGTTTTAGAGGCCATCACAGCCCTTGCGAAAAAGAAAGGTGCTGTCACCCACGAAGATATTGCCGCCTTGCTTTCAGAGGCTCAACTCAAAACAGACCCTATTGAATCTATTCTGGCTTACCTTTCTGAAAAAGGCATTGACGTTGTCGACGATGATGAGCTGGAAGAAAAAAATAACCTTGAGGGACTGGTTGCTTCCGACACACGAGAAGAAACCCCTGAGGAAGACCGCAATCTTCCGCGCACAGATGATCCTGTGCGTCTTTACCTGCGTGAAATGGGCAACATCTGCCTCCTCTCTCGGGAGGAAGAAATTGAAATTGCTAAACGCATTGAAAATGGTCAAGAGCGGGTGTTAGGCGCCATTTGCCGCAGCCCTCTGGCTTCTGACCTCTTCACCATGTGGCGCACACAGATCAAAGAAGAAGAAATGCCGCTGCGTGAGCTGATTGACCTGGAGGGCATGAACACCCAGGAACAACGGGAAGAGCAAGAGCAAAATCCATCCGAAGAGGACATGGATGGTGATCTTGACGATGACGACAAGGAAGAAGACGAGCCCGCAGAAACACTCTCTCTCGACGAGTTGGAAGAAAAATTTCGTGAAGACATTTTGAAAAAAATGGCCCTTGTGTGCAAAAAGCTCAAGAAACTAACCTCCCCCAAAGTGGACCCTAAGGAAAAAGATGAGCTCCAGCATGACCTGGTCATCTTGATTAAGGAACTCAAGCTTTCCAACAAAAAAAGCAATATGCTGACACAACAGTTTGACGGCATTTACCACAACCTTGTCTCACTGGATAGGCAGGCGCTTCAATTGGCATTAAGCCACAACGTTGAGCGGGAAGCCTTTTTGGCTCACTATTTAGCTCACGGATTAGAAACTCTTCCCAAAGATCCTGCCTGGAAAAAGGTGGCTGCTGACCCCAAAATGAAACCTCTACTTGCTGAATTTTCAGAGATTGCGAAAAAAGTGCAAACCTCTCTCCAGGATTTTCGCGATATTATCTCCACCATGCACAAGGGCAAAAAAGAAACAGATGAAGCCAAAAAAGAAATGGTGGAAGCCAATTTACGGCTTGTGATCTCCATTGCCAAAAAATACACAAACCGCGGCCTTCAGTTCCTTGACCTCATTCAAGAAGGCAACATTGGCCTCATGAAGGCTGTGGATAAGTTTGAATACCAACGCGGCTACAAATTTTCCACCTATGCCACATGGTGGATTCGTCAGGCCATTACGCGATCCATTGCTGACCAGGCACGCACGATTCGGATCCCTGTACATATGATTGAAACCATCAATCGTCTTGTACGCATGTCGCGCCAGATTCTGCATGAGACAGGCCGTGAACCCATGCCTGAAGAGCTTTCTGAAAAACTGGATTTGCCCCTTGAAAAGGTGAAAAAAGTGCTCAAAATCGCCAAAGAACCCATCAGCCTTGAAACGCCCGTGGGTGACGAGGATGACAGCTCACTGGGTGACTTTATTGAGGACAAGAGCTTGCTTTCTCCCATTGATTCGGCCGTGCAAAGCAATCTCAAAGACACCACCACCCGCATTCTTTCCACCCTCACAGCGCGTGAAGAGCGCGTCATCCGTATGCGTTTTGGCATTGGCACCAACGAGCATACCCTTGAGGAAGTGGGGCGCAGCTTTAATGTGACGCGTGAGCGAGTGCGCCAAATTGAAGCCAAGGCGCTCCGCAAACTTCAACACCCCAGTCGTTCAAGAAAATTTCGCAGCTTTCTCGACACATAATAGCCTGTGGCCGCACGATGCCGTGGCTTATTCAGGCAAAGAGAGAGTCACGTTATAAGTAAGGTGCGTTCGGCAAGAGCGCCTTTGTTGACTCACCTTTTTTCCCTGCTCAATAAAGAAATGGCCCTATAGTATATGAGGCTGGTTCACGGGAGCACTTTTGTTCACGCACCCCCTTTCTCCCTGACTAACAAAGAACCGAGCACACTGTAGCCAAGAACACAAACCATTTTATTCGCCTTATCCCTCTCTTTTTTGCCTCTCTTCATTCTCTCACAACCTCCGGCGCCCAGCGGGGGATATTGTCTCTGCTTCTCTTACGCACGCGCACAGACGTAAAACATATGAAAAAGGTATAGACTTTTTGTGCCCCCGACCCTCGCAGCATCTATGCCTATTTTTTATATATTCTACACAAAAAATAATAAAATTATTGCATTTTTTATATAAAAAGTATAAATTAAAAGAAAAAAGCAGGAGAAGAGGTGATGATCCGTTTTTTGTACGTATTAGGTCTATGTGTCCTTGTTAAGGGGCTTACAGCCCTGCCTTCCCTACATGAGATTCCCAAAGCATGGGAAGATCAAGCCACTTTTGAGGGAGTGCCCCCCTCACCTTCCTCTTATCCACCTCCACACAGGGCCAAAAAAATACTTTCTGCCCACATTGACTCTGCCTGTAAACATGAGGTCAAGCTTGGACATTCTTTAACATCAACCACACATCAGCAGGATTCTTCATGGCTGCCTCTGATCAAAAAAACGCTGGTGGCACCTTTAAATGGCATGCACACTGTAGCCACGTATATCGCATCTCCCACCAAGTTATTGTCATTGTTTATTTTTAGCTCCTTTTTGTCGCATGGACTCGGCCACAAACCTTCCAGAGCTAAGAGTCCAGGCACCCAGTTTCTTACGTTCCGTTATGATAACATGGTATCCCTTTCCTGTGAGGACATAGATGATAAACCTTGGTGTGATTATAACATCGGTTTTTCGCGCACTGACGATGTTGACATCTTGTTACGCACGCTCACGACGCGTGATATTGAGCGATCTATGAATTTTTGCAAAAGCCACGGCTGTGCTGACATGGAACTGGATACTTATAAAGGTGGGCCTTCCATCTTGCACTGCAGCTGTTGTGACTCTCATCACGATGTGCTGTCTGTGCTTTTGCCTGAAACCTCCTCTTCCCAAACACTCTCTCTTATTTAAAGGTCATACAATGGTTCGTTATCACACACTTTTTATATCTTTATTGGTTTTCCTCATCTTAGGCTTTTTCATAACGCCCCAGGTGCGCGCCACACATGATAACACCAACTCTGTGCAAAGGCAGGTTGAATGCACGCACAAAGCCTCTACCTATGTTTCCTCCCTGGCCTCTTTCTTAACGTCTCCGCTAGACATTGCTCATCATATGGCCATATCCCTGATCCAATCACCTGGTAAAATGCTTTGCATGGCAGGAGCGATCTTAAACACATATATCGCAGGTGCCCTTGCTGAGGATCCCAACCCAGAGCCACACCTGCACATTGGACATGGACGTATCATCCCTCATCAAAGCGCCTTCGCAGAACGTGATGCGTATACCTTTAAACGATTTGGAAATCATGCCGTGGTTCAAACAGACTGTGGACCCCTGACAGAGCCGCTTACTGCATGCCATCAAACCATCTGGGATGGTAAAGAGGGGGGTGAGAGCGTTCTCTTTGAGGGACCATTGATCACAGAGAACAAGGCCTTTCAAGAGGCCATGTCTGTGTGCGAGCAAAGTGACTATGACGGCCTCACCCTTTTACAATTTCCCCCTGACGATGCAAATGACGCCTTGCTTTTTTGCCACGACGCTCAAGGAAACAAAGCGCCTATGGTCACATCTTATGAAAAGGAGGAGCTCTAAGCGCACCCCCCCTTCATCAACGGAAGACGTGAGAAAGGAACGTTCAGAGCCAAAGCCGAGACACTTCAAATGAAGTATTTAATCGCTTTTTTGCCCGACTTTTTATCTTGTGTCGTTACTTTCTGCTCCTCTTCTGGCGAGGAGGAGGAGAGAGAAGAAGCCTGTTTTTCTATATCTTCTTTTTCCACATAGCCCATGGTGTCTTTATTTTTCTCGTGCTCTTGTTGAGGTGCGTCTGGGTAAAACAAAAGACTGATGCGTCGCTGCTCTTCTTTCGTGATTTCGTGGTTGGGTATTTTTTGCGACGCTTTACCCACCACCGACCGGATAACAAGCTCAGGCACTCTCTGTTCTAAAAAACGACGGGTGGTATTGGCGCGATCTGAGGAAAGCTCCCAGTTCGTATAAGCGCGATCATGATAGGGCCGACTATCTGTGTGCCCCACGATGGTGGTTTTTCCTGAGAACCGTGCCAATGTTTCGGCCACAGATTGCACCACGCGGCGGGCCCGAGGAAGCAGATGCTTACTACCAACGGCAAACATCGAGTCTGGATGTGTGTCTAAAAAGTCAATGCGTATATATTTTTTCTCACGGGTAATACGCACCTGTTTTCCCAACTCACCTTCTTTGGATAATCCTTCTGAAATAGCATGGGCCATGTGCTGCATGGCTTTTTCCTGTTCTTTTTGAAGCGCTAGGGGAAGCCCGCCTGCTTTGTCACCACTCACGTCGTCTTCAGGCACATAACGACCCAACACCTCAGATTCATTTTTTTCCACAGCCCCCATGGGCGGCACAACGGTAAACTCTGCCGCCATTTCAGAAAGAGGTCCATCCACCGTGATGGTCGACCCCCCTAAGATGCCACCAATGCCTACATCACTTTCGTCCACACCTGAGGCATTAAAAAAGCGTGAAACATCGGGTTTGGTGTCTGTTTTTAAAATGGTTGTCAGCCACATCACCAAGAAAAAGCACATAAGTGCTGTCATAAAGTCAGCAAGGGCAATCTTCCACGCCGTGCTGTGGGCGTCGTGATCCCCCTTCTTGATCTTCTTGACAATAATGGGTTGCTGATTTTTCGATGAAGGTGCCATGAAAACTTAGACCGAAACGCCGTCCACAGCTTGCTCAACCTCATAAAAGGTCGGCCTGTTTTCGTGATAAATGGTTTTACGGGCAAACTCTACAGACACCGAAGGGGGATATCCATGCATATGTGCCAGTATGCCCGATTTGATGGCTTCAAAATACTTCAAATCTGTTTGACCAATAGCCTTGATGCCCGCCCCAATGGGACCCACAAAACCATAAGAGAGCAAAATACCCGCAAATGTCCCCACAAGAGCCGTCGCAATCAGATTACCAATAATTTCAGGCGGTTGAGAAATGGCGCCCATGGTGTGAATCACGCCCAACACAGCTGCCACAATCCCTAAAGCAGGCAAACCGTCTGCAATGTTTTGAAACACGCCGGGAATATGCATCGTCTGTTCGTGCAAGGTTTCAAGCTCTTCATCCAGAACGGCCTCCACCTCTGTGGGGCTTTCTGTCCCCATGGTGAGCATGCGCAAATAATCACACAAAAAGGTGAGTGCGTGGTCATCCTTAACAAATTCTGAAAAGCCACTAAAAATAGGGCTGTCTTTGGGATTTTCAATGTGCTTTTCAATTTCGAGAATGCCTTTGGTGCGAATCGTTTTAAACACAGTGAACAAAACAGTTAAGAGCTCGGTATAAGAGGCCTTGCTATATTTAGGTCCCTTGAAAAGTCGACCGAGGGCGCCGGGAATTTCTTTCAAATTGCCCATTGTACACGATGTCACCAATGCGCCGGCGGCTGAACCAAAGATGATCAAAAGCTCTGCAGGCTGCCAAAGCCCATGAATATGTCCTCCAGAAATAGCATAACCACCCAGCACACAGCCAGCCACAATCAAGATGCCAATCATCCAAAGCATAAGGGCCTAAGACAGTAAGATGAGTCACGCATAGAAGAGCAAAAAATGTGCCAATGCGCCCCCTATCTATCAAAAAATTCAGGCATATCCATACCCATCTGCCCCGCCCCTGACACTTCTCTTTTTGTGGGAAAAATATGCAGAAAAACCCCTGCACCAAACAGGCCGTTGTGTTTTACGAAAGTTTTGTAATAATAGCACATCTGGCTTTATCACAGGGGCATGTGTTTTGAGCAAATCCTCGCCTTCCTTACACGATCTAGAGACGCTCACACTCAAGGTTTCCGAGCTGCTTGAGAAAAAGCGGCATCGCAGCATTTTGCCCCTGATCAAAAACCTGCACCCCAGCGATGTGGCCAAAATTATTCAATATCTCCCGCCCCATGAGCGCCACCTTTTTGTGCAGAAATTCTGGACACACATAGAGGGTGGTGAAGTTCTAACCTATCTTGATGATAATGTGCGCGAGCACTTAACAGACATGTTAGGCCACAAAGAGTTGGCCAGCGCCGTCAAAGATCTGGAGAGTGATGATGCTTTTTCTGTTCTTGAGGACCTGTCTGACAACCAAAAAAGAGCAGTACTCGCCTCCATCAGCCCTCTTGAACGACAACGCTTTGAAGCGCTCCAACATTTCCCCAAGGATTCAGCCGCGCGCTTGATGCAGCAAGAAATGATTGCGGTCTCGCCTGAGTGGACCGTGAAGGAAGTGTTGCAGTATATCGCCTCTAACAAAACCTTGCCACGCACGTTTTATGATATTCATCTGGTGAAAGACGATTGGACGTTGGTGGGCTGCGTGTCTCTTGCCGATGTGATGCGTGCCAACGTCAACAAAAAAATAGCAGATCTGATCAGTGGCGACCTTTATACCATTTCGGCCCTTGAAGACCAGGAACAAATTGCGCTTCACTTTAAAAACTATTCCCTCATTTCAGCACCCGTGGTGAATGACAAAGGCATTTTGATGGGCGTTATCACAGCCGATGATGTGTTGACCGTGGTGGATCGCGAAGCTGAGGAAGACATCATGCACCTTGGCGGCATTGGCGCTTCCGACTTTTATGCGCCGATTATTCCCACCACCCTGGCCCGCTTTCAGTGGTTGCTTATCACCTTTTTTAACACACTTCTTGCTTCGGCTGTGATTTCTCAATTTCAGATGGTGCTGGAAAAAAAAGTGGCCTTGGCTGTGTTGATGCCCATTGTGGCAGCCATGGGGGGCAATGCCGGCATGCAGGTGGTGACGGTGGTGGTGCGCGCGCTTGCAACCCATGAACTGAGCGTCTTTAACATGAGCCGCACCTTGGCCAAATCATTTGTGGTGTCTTTTTTGAATGGCGTTATCTTTGCGCTGTTCCTCTCGCTGGTGGCCGTGGTGTGGTTTGCAGATATGTCGCTGGGCGTTGTGTTAGGAGCGGCGATGCTGTTGAATATGTTATGGGCAGGCGTGGCAGGCACACTCCTGCCTGTGATGACTCACCGCATGGGCCTTGACCCGGCGTTAAGTGCAGGCCCCATCTTGACCACGACAACAGATGTTTTAGGATTTTCTATATTTCTGGGTCTGGCGCGCCACTTTCTTTTTTAATGGCTGCTTGTTTTCTGTATTGAGCCTACACGGTTCCCCCCTCTTCTGTCGTTATTCTTGGGGCTCATTTGTAAAAAAAGGGGATTTGTGTTAACCTACCGTTAGACTTATGTGCCAAGACCCTTTTTATGATCCTTAAACAGTTGCCCTTTCAGCTTTTGGTAACCATTGTTTTTACAGCTCTTTTTGGCCCCCTGCTACCACAGGGCGTGCTCAATGTCCTCTATACGATCGGTATGATCTTTAAAGATGTCCTCATGGCTTTTATCCCTCTCGTGGTATGGGGATACCTGATGTCGTCCATGGTGTCTTTTGATAAAAAGAGCCTTGTGTTTGCGCTCAATCTTGTGGTCCTTACCGTCATCTCAAGCCTTATGACAGCCTTGGTGGCCTATGGCTTTTCCATTTCGTGCCTTCCCTTTTTAGGTCTTGATATTCTTATCAAGCAACCTGAATCCATCGCTTCTTCAGGTTCTATTCAGGCGCTCTGGACATTGCCGTTCGCTTCACCGCTTACGCCCAGCATAGCCATTGTCTTGGCCTTGGTGCTTGGATGCCTGTCGGTCTTTGGTGACTTTCCGCGTCTTAAGGGCTTTGCTTTTGGGCTGAGAGATCACGCTACTCGCATCTTGAAAACCTATTTTATTCCCCTGCTTCCCCTGTATGTAATGTCGGTGTTGCTCAAAATTCAATCAGAGGGTTCACTTGAATTCTTATTCAAGGAATATGGCAAGATCTTTACCGCTCTTTATGCCTTGCTGTTCCTGATGTTGGGAATGATGACCTTTGTGGTGGGTGGTAAAACGTGGAGGGGCCTCAAAAATACCATCGCTCTTTTCTTAAAGCCTGGTATGACTGCACTCACCACGATGTCAGGGGTGGCCGCGATGCCTTTCATGGTGGATAGTATTTCGAAAAAGACGCAAAATAGCCGCTATGCAGAGTTTAGTATTCCGTTGATGACCAATATCCACACCTTAGGTGATGGGTTTGTCATCACCACCACAGCCATTGCCATTCTTTACATGACGGGCAGCCCGATGCCTACCCTGGCCCAAGGGTTGGTGTTTGTGGGGTGTTATACCCTGGCCAGGTTTTTCAATGCCTGTGTGCCGGGTGGCGGCATTCTTGTCATGACCCCTTTTGTTGAAAAATACCTAGGTCTTGGTCCAGCATGGGTAGGGCTGCTAACAACGCTTTATGTGCTTCAAGATCCTTTGATTACATTTATTAACACCCTGGGCAACGGGTTGCTCAGCTTGTTTGTCTACCCTTTGTTTGAAAAACGCCTCACCGGTGCAGAGGAAGAAAAGCGCAGCCTGGCCTAAGAGAGCCTACCACGCCAACGCGTCCATCACATAGGTGGGCTGGAAGGAAAAGTCCCGTAAAAACGAGGCCACATAGGGCAATGACGTTTGAGGAAAATGCTCTTGATGGACGCCTGTTGTCAAAATCAACACACTGGAAAGCCCCGATGATGTCGCACCTTCGATGTCTGTCCACATGGAATCGCCCACAGCCACCACCTTATCTTTTGGAGCGCCTAACATCTCAAGCGCCATCTCATAAAAAGCTTTATAGGGCTTGCCGTACCATAACACGCGCCCGCCCATAGTTTCATACATGCGCCCCAGCGTGCCGGCACACAATGCCTTTTCTCCCTCAAGCATGACATACGGGTCAGGGTTGGCGCACACAACAGGCCGGGTTAATTGAAGCGCTTTCGCAAAAAATGTCTCATAGTCCTGTGGGTAAGACCATGCTTTATCAGGCCCAGTCAGCAGAATAAAGTCAGCCTCCTGTAAAGAAGGCACGCACGCATACCCTTCTTTATCCAGGAGCCGGGCGTGCACACCCAAATGATAAAAACACGTGCCCAGCGGGAAAGAATCATCACTTTCTAACGATGACTTCACATGGATGCCTGAGGATAACACGGATTGATAAAGGGAAGGATCAATCCCTATCTTCGCTAACGAAGAGGCAATATCTGGCACCAAACGTGGCGCATTAGAAAAAAGTGTCACGTGTTTTTTATGTTGTTGAAGGGCCTTCAAGCAGCGAAGCGCTTGAGGGAATACAGGGCCACCATTGTGCAACACACCATAAATATCTAGCAAGACATGGGTAAAACCACGGTCAATGACGTGAAGGCCTGAGATGGATGGGGGGCTGTTATTCATGTTCTGTGCCATATACGCTCAATCCTTGCTTCCCAGAGACGTCAGGGCAACACGGGGGTACACACTTAGGTTCCCATATTTAGCCTAAAAAGACATTAATAAACAGGCAGTTTCGTGCGCCCCTTGGGCCGTTTTCATATTCTCACACATCCTGGCTCCCCGGGCCGGACTCGAACCAGCGACATGGTGGTTAACAGCCACCCGCTCTACCAACTGAGCTACCGGGGATCATGGTTTGTTATAGCAGATATCCCCCAAATCACTCAAGCATAAAGGCGGCTTTTTATCATACCCTACACGGATTATAAGAAAATATGTCTCGCTTTTATGCCCATTGTGCGGATATCTTTTACTCCCCTTCCCCCTCTCGTGAACCATCAACGGGAGGCAGATGCCTTGAGCTGCTGGTAAAGACGATATGTTTTGTCGTGACAGGTGTGGATATTAAAGTGACTCACCATGTGTGCCCGCGCTTTTTGACCCATGGCCACTCGTTTTTGGAGCGATAGGGCCAAAGCCTTGACCAGAACTTGCGCAAAAGCTTGTCGGCACGCCTCTTCAGAGGTTCCTTTTGTCACCAAAAAACCAGACTTCCCGTCTTGAATCAACTCGCATAGGGCCCCATCCGCAAACCCCACCACAGGCGTGCCCATAGCGCTGGCCTCTGCAGCCACAAGGCCAAACCCCTCAGGTTTGCGTGTGGGCACAAGCACCCAAGACGCTGCGCGATAAAAAGGTTTCATATCCTCCGCATAGGGCAATAATGATACATGGTTGTCCAGGCCATAAGCTTGTATATGTTTGCGCAAAGATCGTGTATAAGGCGTGTCTTTTTGCAAGCCCACACACACAAGCTTGAGCGAAGGATGCTCCTTCACAAGATCCTTCAAAACTGACAACACAAGGTGCTGCCCCTTGACGGGTGAAAAACGGCCGGGCAACAGCAACACAGTGTCTTTAAGCCCCCACGTCAACAACGCGCGAGCCTTGGCCATGGAAAGCGAGGATGGCGCATCGTCTACATCCACCCCGCGCTCAATCACAGAGATGGCCTCGCCGCCCACACCATAGGTTTTGCTTATGTGCTCATAAATAAACGCGGAAATAGCAATGGTGTGCGTGGCACGCAGCATAATGCGGTTATAATATTTTTTAAAAAGACCTGAAACGCCATAGGCGCCATGAAATGTGCTTATCCACGGAATGTTTAGATGCCGCGCTGCCCACAGACATGACCACGCCGGCGCCCGCGAATGCACATGCATGATATCTATGCCTTGACTTTGACACAATGCTGCTAAACGACCTGCATTGGCCCAAAGATGCCACGGGGCTTTTCGCCGCAACGGTAATGTGTGATGATCAATTTTGTGAGCGGCCAAAGCATCCACAAGGCGGCCCCCTGAAGATGCCACTTCAGGCACGATATCACGTTGTTTTTTGAGAAACGTCACAAGACGCAGGGTGTCTTCTTCAGCGCCACCACCATCAAAGGCCGGCAAAACGTGCAAAACCTTCATGCCTCCCCTTTTCTGCACACCTGTCATCATATCCTGGAGCGGGTGATGGGGATCGAACCCACGTAACCAGCTTGGAAGGCTGGGGCTCTACCATTGAGCTACACCCGCAAAACGCACCCTCTCACCCTAGCACACCTCACAGCAACAGGACCAGGGAAAATCACATACCAACGGCATATGAGCGCTTATCGTGAATGTCCATCATAAATGTCCACACCGTCTTCTTTATGCGCCATTGACAATGTGTCATGGGAGGCTAAAGATGGGTTGAGCCTTGGGGGGAGGTTTTTGA